>JBMFPI010000048.1:0-14064 GCA_049969195.1 Armatimonadota bacterium | reverse complement strand
ATAGTCGGCAGTGTCCATCTGTGGGAGACCCTGGAGTTTCTATACGAGATCATCGATGCGGGCTACGACGGCTGGTACCTTATGGACGTATTCCCGTACCGCGAGGACGGGCTTGGCGCGATCCAGAGGTGTGTACGTAACACAGAGTGCCTGCTCAACCTTGCTCATCGCATTCCGCGCGACGAAATATGCAAGGCAACTTCATCGATGGATGCAGTCTCTTCGATTGAGGCGCTCTGGCGGTTGATTTTGGGAGAACACTATAAATGAATGCCTGTCTTGCAGCTCTTGTTTCGATCTTGGTTTTGTCGAGTGTTGAATGTGCCGCTCAGGTGTCTGCCACAAAAGACGACAAGACCGGGGATGTAGTCTTATCGAACGAGATCGTCCGGGTCCGCTTCCACGCCGCCAAGACCGGCCGGTTCGGCTTTTTCCCGAAAGGCTATACGGGATACACGCTTGATCTCAAAACAGACGGCCGCTGGCAGCCCGTGGCGGTGGCGGACTATTTCACGAGCTACGTCTACCGCTCCGGGTGGGGCCGCGATTGGCTTGCATACGTGTTGCCACAGGGCGTGGAAATGAGCCAATCAGCCGACTCGGCTTCGGTGACATTCACGGAAACTCAGGCGGACTTCGATGCCGTTACCTGGCGGTTCACTTTCCGCTTCGAAGTCAGACCGGGTCGGCCTATGGTGGACGTTACATACACGGCGGTTCCCGACAAGCCGAGCAAGTTGATCCTTTTCTGGGGGCCGCGGCTTTACGTAGGAGAGGGGACGTTTGGCGCTGCGAAAGACGAGGCGATTTTTCCGGGGCTGGAGTACCTCGGCCCAAATGAACGGTCGAGCGCGAATCTGGCCCTTGCGCCTGACGCTCGCATGTATTTCGTCCCGACTCCTGCCAAAATCACAATTCCGTTGATGGCCGTTGTCTACAAAGGCATGATGGCCGGCATTGCGTGGGATCCGATGCAGAGGTGGTACGCGGAGGAGACCTGTCCCAGCGCACTTTTCGCCTCTCCCAATTGGATCGAAGACCGCGCGAACCACCTTCTGGGGCTCTACGTGCCCAGCGTCCCGAGATACGTCGCCGAGAACAGCTTTCGCGCCCACACCCCTGCTGAGATAGGGGCGGGTCAGCGGTTTACAATTTCCGCCAGACTGTTTGCCGCTCCCGGAGCGCGTGCGGTCGACGCGATCGATCTCTACCTCAAAGAATCCGGCGGTCTCCCCGAATCGCCTGCCGGGCCGATGAGCCGCTCGGCGTTTTTTGAAATGGTGATGCGCAGCGTTGTCGAGAGCTACGACGCCAAATCCAGAGCTTGGCCGAAGCATTACGCGGGCGGGACTGAAGGCGGCCCGTGGCTGATGCCGGCAATAGATCTCATTGAATGCGCGCCCTTGCTTGAGGATCGCGACCTTGCAAGGAAGGCGCTACAAGTGGCCCGGGATGCTCTTGCAAACAGGCTGGAGAGGCCACTGGAGCTCGCGCTTCGCATAGGAAACCTGCCGGAAGGGCTCCGGATCGAGCGGGCGTTGGCAGAGGAACGTATCAGGAAGCAGCGCCCTGACGGCTCCTGGGCCTATGTTCCGACTGATCAAGCTGAGGCCGGCTTGATGGGCCTTCACGCTCCGCCGCACCAGAACCAGGTCGCGAGAGAGGGCGAAACCAGCCAGGGGATCACGGCGTCCGAGCTGGCCCCGCTGTGGGATTATGTCTTGATCACCGACGATCAATCCGCCCTCAAAGCGGCTCTTAAAGGTCTTCGCCGGCTGGACCGCTACACGATTCCTTTTGTCACCCACCAGGCCGAGTGCCCGCCTGCTCCATCGCTGCATGGGTCGTATATGGCGGTTCACTGCTACCTAGCCGCCTACCGCGTCACCGGGGAGCGCAAATACCTGGACAAGGCGGTCTACTGGGCGAAGGCAGGTCTGCCGTTCATTTACCTCTGGTCCTTGCCGCTGCAGGAGGTTAAGCAGGGGTACATCCATTGCCTGGACAGGATTTACGTCTCCGGGGACAAGCTCTACAAGGATACTCACCGGTCTCCAATGCTCTACGGCGGACTCTACGGGTACGGGTCCAGCCAGTTCAGCCACCACTGGTACGGTATCCTTGTGCACTGGATCGCTCTGGCCCACGCCGCCGTAATCGCAGAGCTAGCCGAGTACGACTCTTCACTGCCCTGGCAGCGTCTTATGGACGGCATTGTGACAAGTGCCATGTGGCAGATATTCGACAACGGCCCATATTCGGGGTACCTGCCGGATGCGTTCAGCCTGGATAGCTGGCAGCCTAGCGGCCCGGCTTTCTCGCCCCACCGAGTGCTCGACTTCTACCTGGCGCACGTGTCTCGCGATTTGGGCCTCTCTGGAAACGCGGGGCGACCAGCCGTGGGGCCATCGCGCCTGCCGCAGACTGCCATTGTCCGCGATGGCGGGAAGAGATGTCACGTGACCAGCGCAAAGATGCCGCAGGATGTCATCCTGCGAAACGGGGTGCTCTCGTTCAAGTTGTTCGATCCGAATTGGGAATTCTGCCGGGCAGTCGTTACTGGCCTACCCGCGAGCCTGAGCGTCACGATCGACGGCAAGCCGTTGCCAAAGTCTGAGGACCTCGAGACACAGGATGAGTGCTGGTCGCCGGGCCCTCAGGGTCTTACTCTCATAAAGGTTCGCGCGGTCGAACGTCCGCGCCTGTTAGAGATCAGGGCGCAGTCGAGTTTATGACGGCGGTTGCCCTTGCCGCAAGCCTGCTCATAGTCGGATGTGCGGACCGGGAATCTGCGATCCGACAGACTCCAGTTACGGTCTCGCTTGCTACCGACGACGGCCTCAGCATAACACTTGATCGGGCTGACGGGCGGATCAGACGATTGACCGTGGGCGAAGAAGGCTTTGATCTGAGCCCGGCTCCGCTCGTTCGATTCGAGGAGGTCGTGGAGGACGACCGTGCCCCGGACCTGCTGAAGGGCGAGTGGCGCGGCAGGTGGATGCGGTCGGGGAGCCGTGTTATCGAACTGGGCCAGTCGGAGCCTGTGCCGCTTGTGCTAGCGGGTTGGTGTCGCTACAAGACCCACGCCAAGGCGGCGGGCTGGATGAACTCTGGTCTCGCACTGAACGCGTATTGCACGTACAGGGACGGCACTACTATGCCCGAGCTCTCAGCCTGTTTTGGGCAGTACGACCACGGCCCCCAGTTCAGCAAGCGCGTCATCTGTCCGGACAAACCCCTGGCTAAGATAGAAATCAGGCTGCCCTCCGCTCAGCCCGACTCCGAGGCTGCCTACAAAGACATAACCCTTCGCGCCGCTCGGTATTGGCGCGGCTCCCCGAACGCGCCGTGCGATCAGGTGGATCACCAAGTCGTACAACACTTTACACTGGACGGACCGGCTCTTTCGGGGCGCGTGGCCTATCAACCGGCGAAGGACTGCATCGAGGCGCGCTGTTTCGTCACAAGCCGACGGAAGGCCGACCGGGCGATCAGTGCCTGGTTTGCCATTCCAGTCGACGCGGTCGGCGGCAAGTGGTACGACGACTTTCGCAACTCCCGCAGGATCGAGCCGGGCCGCGTCTACCGCACCGAACGCTGGTATGGTGCCGGGCGAGACGGCTACGAGAGCCGTTACCCCATCGGCTGCGTGGAGACAGCCGGCGGTGTCGGATTCGCGCTTGGGGTGGCGATCGACGAGCCCAGGGTCTTTCAGATCGAATACGATTCGACACTGCGCGAATTGCGAGTACGGTTCGATCTTGGTCTTTCTCCTGACGCCGGGACCTGGGCGAACCGGGGCTCATTCACGGTCTACTTATTCTCGTTCGATCCCGGCGGCGGCTTTCGAGCCGCCGCCGACAAATACCATCGCCTGTTCGGGTGGGCGTTTATGGAAAAGCGCGTAACGCGGGACGGGCTGTGGATGGCGTTTCTGACTCCCGAATCCGTCCCGAATTGGCAGGACTTTCAGTTCAGGTTCGTCGAAGCGGTGCGCAACATTGGCTGGGACGAGCGCGAGGGCCTCTACTCGCTCAAGTATGTCGAGCCCTGGATCTACCACCAAACCGCTGCGTACGCGGGCCTGACCGACGAGGTCAAGGGCGCGCGCAACCCGAAATCCGCGCTTGCTGTCGCCGGACGCCTCGCTGGCTGTACCGATCCTCGCTTTCCGCCCGACATGCAGGTTCGGCACGCCGGTTACCCGGGCGCAGCCGTCGAGGACCAATGGGGCAACCCGCAGGGCTATTTTTTCCGTTCCTCCAACGGACGCAACGAGAATATGATGCTCGTCAACCCCAACCCGGATTTACCGCCTGTCGAAGGGGCAGCGTTCTCGATCGGCGCATGGGACCGCGAGACCATAAACGAATCTGCCAGTCTCTGGAAGCAGTGGCACATTGACGGCTGGCAGGTGCAGCGCGTCGGCGACAGGCCGGGAGCTGAAATTGACCATGAACACAGTGCTTCCGGCCTCGGTTCGATCCGGCTTGACCCTGTTCGCTCAAAGAACTATTTCGAGCAGTACCTGCGCGGCGTGAGCCAGTCGGTGGATTGTCGGGCGGTGCTCGGCGGCAGGTTCGATTTCTCATTTCGGGCCCGGGGTGAGAACGTGCCGGCGGAGGGCACAACCGTGCAGGCTGTTGTCGAGTTCCTGTCCGCCGACGACCGGACTAACCTTCATCGCGTCGCGCTTGACGGCCTCGGCACTGAGTGGAAAACTTACTCGACTACGCTGATTTCGGAGTTCCAGCCGGTCGCGGCCTGGGTCACGTTCAGCAGCTCGTTCGAGACGCCAGATCCATCCACAGTCTGGATAGATGATGTGAAACTAAGTGCGCACGATAGTCAGCGGAACCTGCTCGCCAACGGCGACTTCGAATCAGCTCAACTGCTGGAAGGCCGGCTCGACGGGGTTTACCTGGACACAATGGAATCATACCTGAACAACCTGAACTACCGCCGCGAGCACTGGCGCTTCTCCGATGAGCCGCTTACATTCGATTGCTCCAGAAAACCTGCGCTCCACCAGATATTCTCACACGTGAGCTACGCCAGAGGGATCTCCGACTGGGCGAGGCGGCACGGGATGATCGTCTTCGGCAACTGTTCGCCGCACACCCCGTTCGGCGCGCCCTATCTGGACGTGATGGGTGGCGAAGAATACTGGGCCCCGAACGGAAAATGGACGCCAAAATCGGACGCCGACTTTTGCTTTGTGCGATTTATGTGCCGGGCCAAGCCATTCTGTCTGCTACAATACAGCGACCTAACAGGTGATCAGGTCGAGCGCTACGTCAAGCGCTGTCTTTTCTACGGCGTTTTCCCGGGCAACCAGTCGAGATCGCCGACGTCGGGCAGGTGGTATTGGAATAATCCCAATAGAGTGGAAAGAGACAGGGCGATTTACGCAAAGTACATGCCTATCATTGTTGCCCTGTCGGAGGCAGGCTGGCAGCCATTGACGCTGGCGTCAAGCGGCAATCCCGATGTCTGGATTGAGCGGTTCGGTGAGGGCCGGACAGTGTACCTTACGTTCTTCAATCCAACCGCCAGGAGTGTTTCGACCGAAATCACACTCGACGTTCGCCTGGGGGGCAGCGACAACATCAACTTATTCGAAATGATCGAAGAGAGGCCGCTGACCGCGAGCGCGGGTTCGTTTGGGTTGACTGTCGGTCCGGAGGATGTTCGGGTAGTCAGGATTACCCGCGCTAGATAAACGCCGCTTGTCCGGAGCGCCCGGCGGATAAGGTTATTGCGATAGATACAAACCCGGCGGTTTCAGCGATTCGGGGATTCTCAAACAGGCTGGAGAATCGCGGAGAACCGGCCTGTCGAAACAACCATATGGGAGGTCCCTGTTCCTGGACTGCGTAAAGATCTGGGCATGCCTCTCCCTATCCCTCGACGGGAGAAGGTGGGGGGTGAGGGTGATGGACTTTTTTGCCTGCTGGGGGAACTCAGCATTGTGCAGGCTTGACCGGTTCGTGCGCCTGGCCGTTCCCGCAGGACAGAAAAGTACACGCATTCTATTCCCAATGCCCTTTCCCGGGGTTGCGGATTTGTGGTATAATGTCTTGGCCGTCGGGGTGTGGCTCAGCTTGGTAGAGCGCTCGGTTCGGGACTGAGAGGTCGGCGGTTCAAATCCGCCCACCCCGACCATCACAAATCGGTAGTTGCCGCGACGCACAATCCGGCCGCTGGCGCGGATTGCCAGCTGTTCTGGGCGCGAGAGCGATTGAACGAGGGCGGAGTGCCTTAGCGTCCTCGGTATCAGTTCAGTCGTGCCGAGGCCAGCGCGTGCGATCCCGTCATCCTGAGCTCGATTCAGGATCCATCCCTTCCGGTCCTGAATGCTGAAACAAGTTCAGCGTGACGTTATTTCCGCGGAACTGAACTGTCTCCGGCCTCGGCGGAGAGATCATATGGGTTCGCCTCCAGGCGAACCCATTTTGGCACATACTGGTGCTTTTCGGATTGCGTCCAAGTCAAGGTTGAGAGCCGCAGGCAAACAACGCTGTCGCACCGACCCGGGCTATTGCGATAGGAGCGTGTGCGGCTACTTTTGCGCTCAGTTGCGAAGCGTCGACTCGCCGAAAACGTCGCGTTTGGGTTTTATTGCAACGGGCTTGGCAGACCCGACCGGACGCATAGGGGGGATCAGGTGATCGGTTCGCCGGCGAGCTTCGTGGCCATAGCGTTCGGATCTGGTGTCTTGGCTGCGGAGTATGCACCGCTGTGGTTGTGCGGATGCGTGTCGCTTCTTGTCCTGGTTGTCTTGTCGGCACGGGTTCGCAGGCGGGCGCTGTCAACGGCCGCCATATTGGCCGCCGCATTCCTGGTCGGCGCGTGGCGATATGACGTAGGGCGCATCGTCGCGGCTGACGACGTCTGCCGTTTCGTTCCCTACGTGACTGCAGTCGAGGGCCTCGTTGCATCGGATGCCGAAGCGGACAGAGGAAGAATCCGGTTCGTGCTGCGAGTCGACCGGGCGCGGGTGCGCGGCGACTGGAGTCGGGCGAGCGGGCGGATCATTGTCAGCGTTTACCCTGAACGCCGGCGTGATACTGTGCGCGAGCCGCGGCAGAGACCGACGGTGCCAGATGTGCAATACGGAGCCCGCTTGAGAATTATGACTTCCCCGTACCTGCCACCTGAGCCGACTAACCCGTCCAGCTTCTCGTGGCGAGCGTACCTGGCAAGAAAAGGAATCTACTCGTGTGTTTCGGTGCGCGACCGCTCAAAGATAGAACTCCTGGCCGGGAATGGCGCAAATCCGCTCATTGAATACGCTCTAAGAGCAAGACACGGGCTGGTGCGGAGCATAGACCGACTCTACCACTTGAGGGAGGGTTCGGTGACCGCAGGGATGGTGCTCGGCATGTACTCATACTTGCCCGAGCCGACCTTGAGGAGCTTCTCCCGGACCGGCACATTGCACCTTCTTGCGGCTTCGGGGTACAACTGCTGGGTGCTGGTGTTCTTGCTGACGCCTTTGTTGAAACTCGCTCGCGTTCTGCCCAGGTGGCGCGGCCTGTTCGTCATTGCGGCGATAATTATGTATCTGCTTATGGTCGGCGGCAAGCCGTCGCTGATGAGGGCGGCGATCATGGCATCTCTCGTGCTGCTCGCCAGACCTCTGAAGCGGGTTCCTGATACCACTGTTCTTTTCTTTATCGCCGCGCTCGTGATCCTCATTATCGATCCTGCAAATCTTTTCGATGTGGGCTTCCAGCTATCTTTCGCGTCGGTATGGGCCATTATCCGCGTTAGCCCGATCCTCGGCGCGAAGTCGCTTCTCAATTGGGCGGGACTTGTCGAACCGGGTCCTCAGGCCCGCCTCGGGGTCCGTTTCGTCCTTCGAAAGCTTGGGGGTGTACTCGGCGCGACGGCGGTTGCTACGCTTGCGGTTACTCTCGTCACCGCGCCAGTGGTGGCGTACTACTTCAACTATGTCTCGCTTGTGTCTATCCCGGCGAATATGGCGGTAGAGTTCGGGGTGCCGGTTGTGTTCGCTGTCGGGTTTCTGTCGCCCGTCGGTGCTCATTTCGGGTTTCTGGGTTCATTGCTCGGATACGTCGGCGACACGACGGCGCGCGCGATGTTGTCTGTTGTGGACACCCTGGGCGATTTGAGGTGGAGCGCCGTATCAGTAGAATCCCCCGGAGTGCTAGCGATCCTCGGCTACTACGTGATCCTTTTCGGGGTGCTCAGCTATGTGAGGTCGAAGAATGTGTCGTGATGCGGGGAGGAGGCTTGCCGGCAGACTTACGCTCCCGCGGGATCGGCGAACCCTCCTGCTGGCTGCTGCCGTGGCCGCGACCGCTGCGGTCTGGGTGTATGCACTTCTACCCGGCGGTCAGTATCTTGAGCTTACCGTCCTGGACGTCGGCGAAGGTCTATGTGCAGTTGTTAGGACGCCTGCGGGAAGAGCGATGGTGGTGGACTGCGGGACGTCGAGCTGGCGCGACAGCGAAAGCGTCGGCGCCAGACTCGTAGCGCCATATCTGCAGAGCAGAGGAATAGATGTCATCGACGTCGCAGTCCTCACGCATCCCCACGCCGACCACGTCATCGGATACGCAGGCCTGCTGGAGGCCAAACCAGCCCGGCTTGTTCTGGATATCGGCCAGAGATCTAGATCACCGCACTACAAGCGTTTCCTGAGGGCCGCGAAGGCCTGCCAGGCCACGTACAGGATCGCGAGGCGTGGCCAGTCGATCGATATGGGCAGCGGCGTTACCGTACAGATTTTGAACCCAGACCCGGCTCGCCATTACGAAGACCTCAACAACAAGTCCGTCGCGCTGCGCATAGTTTTCAAGCGGGTTGCGTTCCTGCTGGCCGGGGACACGGAAGGTCCGGCGGAGCGCTATATGCTGCAGTCGAAAATGCCGCTGCGCTCGGAGGTCTTGCAGGTTGGCCATCACGGTTCCGATGCCGGAACTACCTCCGAATGGCTCGCGGCAGTCAGACCCCGAATAGCGGTCATCTCTTGTGGTCGCGGGAACCATTACGGCCATCCTTCACGCGATGTAATCCGCAGGCTTGTCCAGCGCGGCATACTGGTCTACAGGACGGACAAAGATGGCGCCATCTGCGTAACCACCGACGGTCGGGCGATCGGCGTCCGCAGGTTCGGCAGGTAATCATACCTGTTTCCGTGCTGCAGGCCTTGTCTGAGCGGGTTTTGCGGCCATAATTACGATTGACAAGCACCAGACTGATCCAAGGAGAGCTTCTTGATGGATCTGATCGACATCAACAAGATCTCACCTGCCGCCGACCAGCCGAGAAAGACGTTCGACCAGGGTACCTTGCTGGAGCTGGCCATGTCTATTCGGGAGCGGGGGGTGTTGGAACCGATCGTGGTCCGGCCGACCGGAAACGATAGCTACGAGATCGTTATGGGCGAAAGGCGTTGGCGCGCCGCACAAATGGCCGGGCTGAACCAGATTCCCGCGATCATACGCGAGATGAGCGACGAAGACGCTGCCACGGACGCGCTGCTGGAAAACTTCCAGCGCGAGGACCTTAACCCGGTCGAGCGTGCAAAAGCGATCAAGAAGTTGCTCACCTTCATGAGCTGGGACAAGTGTCTCAAGACTCTCGGCGTGTCCGATTCGACTATGCGGCGCTATCTTGACCTGCTGGAGCTGCCCGAGCCTGTGCTCAAAGAGATGATCACCAAGCCCGCAGAGGGCGAAGGGGAGTTCTTGGAGGGACACGCCCACCTGCTGCGGCAGCTCAACGGCAACCTCAAGGTCCAGCTTCGTCTGGCGAAGAAGGTCAAGGCCGAGAGACTGTCCGTCGACGATCTCAAGAAGCTGATTGCCGCCATACAGGATGTGCCGACCAAGACCGAGGCATTCCTGCGAGTTCCTCTCAATGTTACCGAGGAGATACTGCGCAACGTAGCCCGGGAGAAGAAGAAAAAGAAGCCCTACCAGCCGAAGACGGCCGAGGCACACCTGAAGAGCCTGCAGAAAGCGTGCACCGCCGTGCTTGACCTGCTCGACGAGCGGGTAGCGCAATATCTCTCGACCGTCCAGATGAATCAGATGCTAAGCGCGACTGCCGACCTGGCTGAGCAGATAATTAAGTTCAACAAGAGCATGCGCGATGCTCTGGCGAAGACCGACCAAGGCTTCCGCGAGGTCTACATACACTGTCCTCTGTGCGGTAGGATCGAGCTGATCGGCAGTCTGCGCTGCAGTGTGTGCTGGAGCGTGTTGCGCCGGTGTCTCGATTGCGGCCAGTACGACCAGACCTACCAGAAGTGTCTCAAGACCGGCTACTCCGTGTTCATGTCGGATGCGGAAAACCCGGACGAAAACTCGCCGTCCTACAAGTGCGAGCATTACGCTCCAAAGTTTGAAATCAAGGCTGCCGCGTAAAACGTTCCGCCCAGGCCGGATGGGAGGCGGAATCCGTCTGATGGGCAACCGCCTCCCTGTTCACCCCGCCTCGCAGGAATCAGTCTCTTGCGACAGAACGCAAACCCGGCGTTCTCGACGATTCGACACTTCTCAACAAGGTGTTGCCTTCCAGGAATTGTATGCCGCAGGAATGGCTATATTGATCCACCCGACAAGGGCGCAGTGTCCTCGATTCACGCGGCGCAATACTATCTCTCGCGTGACAGGAGAGGGTGGGGGTGATACACTCTCTCCAGAAGGCGGGCAACACGTCGGTGCGACCTGCGTCCGGGGTAACATTCCCCGGGTGCTCGAGAGCAAGCGGGTGAATCGCTGAAAACGCGCCTGTTGCTACAGCCTCCCTCCGATTAACAACAATAGACATCCCTCCCTCCAGGCGTGTATAATGCTGCCTGTGTAGCCGCAGGCACGGTTGAGCGCAATATGCCGAGGGTCCTTGTACTGGGAAAAACGGAGCGTGATCTCTCACCGGTTGCGGCCTCTTTGGCGGGGCTGAGCTGCTTCGTGACTAGCGCCTGGGATGCGGAGTCCCTGGCGGATGCCGTCGCCAGAGGCTGCCCGGACGTGGTAGTTTTGGACTTGCGTTCCGGCGAAGGCGCGCTTGGGTGGGCAAGGAAACTGATCGCCCTCTACGACCGGGTCGCTGAAGCCCCAAGGCTTGCCCTCGCAGCCTCGGCCGATAACCCGGACCTGGAGTCCAGGTATATCGCGGACTTCGTCCTTTACCCATGCGAGGTCTCGGAGCTGGCGGTCCGGCTCGCGCGGCTTCTCGCCGGCAGGCATGGTGCAGAGGGCGGCAGGGTTATCAGTGTAAGAGGCCTGACCATCGACGTAGATAGCTTCGAAGTCAGTGTGGATGGCCGACCGCTTTCGCTGACGTTCAAGGAGTTCGAGCTGCTGCGGTTCATGGCGGCGCGCCCCGGCAGGGTTCACACTCGTGAGGCGCTGCTCAACCAAGTGTGGGGGTATGAATACTTCGGCGGGCTGCGGACCGTCGATGTACACGTCCGCCGCATTCGGGCCAAGCTCGGTCCGAGACATGAGAACCTGATTCAGACCGTCCACGGTGTCGGCTACAAGTTCGTGGCGTGACTCGGCTGTCTGTCGACCCCAATCTGCAAGACTGTCTCCCTCAGGCTGTTTCGATAAGCATCTTTCAGGCCATTCTCCATCTTGGTTGAGAGATGTCGAATTGCCGAAAACGGGAGGATTCATGTATTTCGTATGCTGCGGGCACTCCCTCTCCCTTTACGGGAAGAGGGTCGGGGTGAAGGTGACAGACTCTCTTCAGAAAACGCGCGCGATGCCCGCAAGACCTGCGTCCGCGGCAGAGTGTCCGCGAAGATCAAGGACTTGCTGGCTTGCGTTCTGTCGCATCGACCTCGCTTCCCCTGGTAAAGGACACACACGGTTAAATCCTCCGAAACATCTACGAAACATTTTCCGGCGATAATACCGTTGTTACGACCGGACCGGTTCGGCCGCGTCCATCTGCGGTTCGGTTCCAGAGGCCTTCCAGCCTTGGCCGCGCGCCATCGGTACAAAAATCACCCATCGGAGGAACGACAAATGTCTGACAACAGAAGCAGGGAGTGGGTTCTCAAGGAGTGCCGGGACAAGAACGTGGAGTTCATCAGGCTGTGGTTCACCGACATACTCGGCACCATGAAAAGCTTCGCGATCACCGTCGAGGAGCTTGAGGGGGCTCTGACGGAGGGAATGGGCTTTGATGGTTCCTCGATCACGGGCTACCAGGACATCCAGGAGTCCGATATGATTGCGATGCCTGACCCGGAGACGTTCACACTGCTCCCGTGGAAGCCCAAGGACAAGCCCGTTGCAAAAATGTTCTGCGACGTGTTGACCCCGGACGGCGAACCATATCCGGGCGACCCGCGCTACATCCTCAAGCGCGCCTTGAAGAAGGCCGCCGAGAAAGGCTACACATTCTACGTAGGGCCGGAACTTGAGTACTTCTACTTCAAGGACTCGAGTCCTCGAACTGAACTGCTGGACTACGGCGGATACTTCGACCTTACACCGCTCGACGTAGCATCCGATCTGCGGCGTGAGACCATCACCGTCCTCAAAGAAATGGGGATTCCCGTCGAATACAGCCATCACGAGGTCGCCCCCAGCCAGCATGAAATCGACCTGCGCTATGCCGACGCCCTGACTATGGCAGACGCCGCCATGACATACCGCCTGGTCGTGAAGGAAATCGCCTACCAGCAAGGAGTCTACGCGACGTTCATGCCCAAACCGGTCTTCGCCCAGAACGGCAGCGGCATGCACACGCACCAGTCGCTTTTCGAGGGCAAGAAGAACGCATTCTTCGATCCCAAAGACCCCACGCATCTCTCGCCGGTTGGCAAGAGTTACATAGCCGGCTTGCTCAGACACGCCAAAGAAACCTGCGCGGTGCTGGCACAATGGGTAAACTCCTACAAGAGGCTGGTCCCCGGTTTCGAGGCGCCGGTCTATATCGCGTGGTCGCAGAGAAACAGATCGGCTCTGGTCCGTGTCCCTCTGTACAAACCCGGTAAGGAACTGGCTACCCGTGCGGAGCTGCGCAACCCTGACCCGGCGTGCAATCCCTACCTGGCGTTTGCGGTTATGCTTGCCTCGGGTCTCCGGGGAATCGAGGAGGGCTACGAGTTGCCGCCGGAGATGACGGAGAACCTTTACGAGCTTACGGAAGAGGAACGCAAACAGCGCGGCATTGAAAGCCTGCCCGCAAGCCTCGGCGAAGCAATCGCCATCACCGAGAAGAGCGAGCTGGTCCGCGAGACCCTCGGGGAGCATGCATTCCAGCGGTTCGTCTGGAACAAGAAAAACGAATGGGACGAATTCAGGATCCAGGTGACCGAGTACGAACTCCGGAAGTACCTGCCGGTTCTTTAGAAGCGGACGGCAAAGCTGAACGCGTTGCTATAGAACGTGAACCTGGCGTTTTCGGCGATTCGAGAGTCCTCGGGTGAGAAGGAGAGGAGAATAGTCGAAAGCGTGCCGATGCTAAAGGCCTGTTAGGGGTGTGTGGCGAAAGGTTTGGGCTAGCGCTCCTTGTTCGCGCTGTGTCGGGGCGGTTTCTCCGCGGTGCGGCGCGACCCTCTAAGGTCGTCATAAATAGCCGGGTAAAACTGCCCGATGGCCACCTGCAGAGCAGCCGCACATGGAACGGCGGCGATCATGCCCACGATGCCGAAGAGCCTGGCACCAAGGGCCAGCGAAAGCAGCATAAGCACCGGGTGTATGCCGACATTTCCGCCGACTACCTTGGGCGTTACCAGCAGATCAAAGAGCACGAAGCTCTGGACGGCCAGCCCTACCGCGACCCCGGCTGTGTATCCGAGAGTGTGACCGGCTGCCAGTGCCGCGATTGCCGCGGCCAGGATCGTAGTGAGCGTCCCGATGTAAGGGACCAGGTACAGCACACCTGAAAGCCCGCCGATGATCAGCGGATAGTCCAATCTGACTGCGCTGAGCCAGATGCTTGAACACGCGCTGTATATGATGGCTACAGCTATCATTCCGCGCACATACTTGGCAAACACTCCGCCTACCGCCGCACTGACACGCAAGAGTTTTTCCTTATGCCGTTGCGGCGTGAAATGAACCACCT
>JBMFPI010000047.1:0-14163 GCA_049969195.1 Armatimonadota bacterium | reverse complement strand
GGTCGGTGTTCCTGGTCGGTTGCCGTCTGTTTGACTGTCGAGTCGGCGTTCTCAGCGGCCTGTCAGCGGCCGTCGCGCTGAATCTATTCAGGGTATCGGTGCTGGCGCTTTCGGACGCGCTGGGACTCCTGCTGGCGCTGGCGGCGGTTCTTGCAGCGCTGCACGCTGAGAACCGACACAGCACGTGGTTCTGGGCGGGGGCACATGCTGGACTTGCGTATCTGACGCGCTTCCCATACGCGGTGCTCCTCGTTGCGTTCGTTGGCTTCGCGGCAACCAGCCAGGACCGGCTGCGTGCGATTTCGGCGTGTCTGACAGGCTTTGCGATTGCCGTCGGACCGATGCTTATATGGAAATGGACGGTCTACGGATCGCCTTTCTACGGCGTACAGTCGATGCACTACAGGACGATGTCATTCAGGGCCAGCTCCTGGCGATGGTACGCAGGCCCCAGTCCGCACCCCGAGCTAGACATGCCAGAAATCCGGGCGGCTATCCTGCGAAACGCGGTGTACTTCGCCGTAGATCTGCTCGGTTCGCCCAGGGGAATGCACGCACTGGTTCTGGGGATTCCCCTCGCGCTCTATTGCCGGGGCAGGGCCTTGTTCCGACAGGGCCGAGCGCTCGCGTTGGCGGCTGCGTTCCTGAACTTTGCGGTCTACGCATCGACGTGGTCGCTGCCCGCAGCACAGGGTGCCCGATTCATGCTGCTCTCGTTTACTCTGCTGCTGCCGTTCTGCGCGGCGGGGATCGTGTGGCTTTTCGATAGGCCGGGGCTCCTCTCGAAATCAGCCGCCGTTGTGATCTGCGCGGCTGCGGTATTCTCGTGGTGCCGGGCGTACCCAGCCGCATCAAGGGCCCAGCAGTTTGTGCCGCTCGAGGACCCGGTGGCGCGGTGGATCAGGAAAAACCTGCCAAAGCAATCAATCGTGGCCACGAACAACCCCTGGGTCGTGTCGCACCAGACAGGCCTCCCCACAGCCGCACTGCCATTCAACCTCGGAGATAAGACCCTCCCGAAGTTCGTCCAGAAATATCGCGTGAGGGCGCTCATTATCCTCAAAACCAGGAACAACTCCAAGACTCTGAGGACGCTGCGGCAACACCCCGAGTGGTTCGATGAGACCCGTCTGGGCGATGTGCGGGTGTTGATGGTTCGACCCGACATGAAAACCCGAGGCGGTTTGCAGTCGCGCTGAAGACGTCAGTACGAAGCGGAACCGACGACCAGTCCGCGCGACGCTTTTGAGCAGCCTATGGCCAGAATGCGTACGACGGGACGTGCACAGCTATCCCCCAGATCGTCCAGAAGCTGCCCACGACACACTCTCCCAGGATAACCCCGAGAAAGAACGGCAGAGCCTGGCGATACAGCCTCAGCCCTCCGTACCGCAGGATCACAAGCTTAATTATCCAGGCGATGAAGATGGGAAGCCACAGACGATGCATCGACCAGCTGCTCGAGACCGCATATCCAACCGGGTGGAAAGGGAACCAGCCGATCTTCATCCTCAACGAGTTCAGCAGGATCGTGACCGCAAACCCGACAGCGACCGCAATCGCCCGGTCCACGTCGGCAGGCCGGGGCACTTTGATCCAGGAATCCATGCGACTCCAGGGCTCGGTCCCAAAGATCATCGTGACGTTAGGCGGGCCGATATTCGAGGACGCACCGCCATATTGGTAATTGAGCTTGAGAATCACCCAGAAGGCAACGTAGGTCCCGAAAACTCCGGCCAACATCATCGCCCAGAAAAGGCCCCGGTAGCTCATTCGAGTGCGCTCGGCCATCTTGAAACCCTCGAGCTGGAACGGCATGGGATGTGAGCGATACGCTCGGTTGAACCAGAAGTAGAGCGATAGAACATTCAGATTCTGGGTGCCCAGGGTGCGGGGCCCGGCCAGGCTGGGAATGATCGTGTCAGGCCCGGCAGCATGCAGGTCATGAGCGGGCGGGCCGAGCTCGGCGCGCATTCGCGTGATTGCTATGCACATAGCGAAATAAATCAGAAAGAACGGAATCAGCACCCAGGTTGAAAGCCCGGCCCTGCGGGAGAAGAAGACAAGAAATGCGCTGCCCAGGATGATAACCCAAGTGGCGGCGCGATACGAGATCGGTTCGCCGCGGTCGTCGAGAGCGGTCCTCATGCCCAGGAAGTGTCTGCCGATCTCCACAAAGTGCCGCCTAGAGACGGCCACCGCGAATACGCAGATGCCCATATATGCCCCAAACGACTGCTCGTTCACAAACGGCATGTTGGGGATGGAATCGTATCCGAGCGCCGCGGTCAGGATGCGCTGCGCTTTCCACATCCAGAAAAAGAACCAGCACGAGAACAGCAGGTCTACCGGAAGCAGCATCCCCAGGCCGATCCCGAACGGGTAGAACTGCACAGGTAGCCAGCCGATGTTGTTCCAGGGCCGAGTGGTAAAGTATCTGGACTGGTCCTCCAGTTTGATGGGTATCATCGGGATCGATGGATAGAGGACCGCCAGACCGTTGACGATATCGATAGCAGCCGCGATCGCCACGCCGTACCAAAGCAGTTTCTCCCTGAAGAGCGGCGCCCCTTCAGCCGTCATATCAAGCGGTAGCTGGACCAGCGGGTAGCTGAGGCGTTCGCGCTCGGTCCACTGCTTGCGCAACAGCACGTTCAGGCACAGGAACATCGCGAGAAGAACGATAATGAACGCCGACCACCACAAGACCGGCACGATCCACGGGCCGTAGTTTGCCGGGTCGTACAGGTTTCCCCCGCGGAAGAAGTTCTTTATAGCCACGGGGTCCTTAACGACAAGCCAATCCGGAAGCCTGTCCACAAAAAGCGGCTGCCACTTGTTTTCGGGTGTGGCAAAATAGGCCGGGAACGGCATCAGCGAGACGAGTATCTGGATGGAGTCGTGGCCAACCATGGCCGCGCCGATGTTCAGCATCACATAGATCGTGATAAGCTCAGTCTGGCTGAACACCCACCGAGGCGCATAGCGCCTCAACACGCTGTTAGCAACGATCAGCAGAATCAGGTTGAAGACCGAGCTGTAGAAAAGCGAGATGGTGGTCGGGTGCCCCTGATAGCGGATGATCTCCGTCATAAAGATCCAGTAGCTGTTGATGGGGATCAGCAGTAGACCTATCAGGACCGCGCGCAAGGTAACGCCGGTCCTTTTGCCGGAGCCGGCACGCGCAGCGTCGCGCCAGACCGGCTCAACCCGACGAGCGGAGTCCGGCGCATCAGTTGTGGTTGCAGTATGGTTCAACACATTTCTACCAGCTCAGCCCAGGAGATTGGGTAGCCCCCAGCGCGGCCCAACAAGCGGGGCTCTGAACCAATGCAATCGCGTGTGATCAGCAATTCACCGAGGCAGGCCCGCGCCGCCTACGGGATGCTTGTCACCAAAGGCCGGATGGCCGCGTCCAGGGATTCTTCAGTTTCGCCGGCCTTCACATCCTTAAACAGGAACCATTTTTCGGTGTGGCCGACCGTCATTCCCGGGTCGAGTCTGACCAGGGGCCCAACGCTTTCGACCTCCATGAACGTGCCTTTGGTGAAAGTCTCGAAATTGCAGCCGAAGTCTGGATACGTGGCGTCTTCCTGATACGGAAATCGCTTAACAAAAAGCAGCCCCTCGCGAAGATAAGCCGCCCACCCCGATTTGACCGCCGCGCCGATCTTCTGCGCAAAGTCGCGATCCTTATCGGTGCGGAGTCGGATGTATTTCTTGCCGAACGTCCAGCGCGGGTCCGTCATGTCCGTGTAGTTCCAGAGCACCAGCGGCCTTGCAGGCAGAAGGACCTCGCCGTGCGGCTTAAAAGGCTCCTGTGGAAAGATTGTGGTGCCGCCGCCGTTCATTATGGTGAGCGCCCAGCAGGCCAGCTCGACCGGCCAAATGCCCTTGTTTGTGATCGTATGCTCAAGACTGACCTGGGTTCCGCTCGGGCTCAAGGTGACTGTGATGCACTTCTGGAGGCCCGTACCCGTCTCGAGCGGCGGCGTGAGCCTGACTGCGGAGTCCCCAACGGTCTCAACATTCACCGGGCTGTTGTCGGGCCAGTAGCTGCGAGGCATCGCCTCAGGGGCGGCCCAGAGCCTGTGACCACCGTAGGGATGCCAATCGCCAAAATCCGTCTTTACAGCCTCGCTCACCGGCAACTCGCCCAGGATGTTCGTTCCCCCGCAAAAACCGTAATAGATCACCCGCGGGCCGACATCCGTCGTCACCATCACGTCCACTGTGCCGTTCGTCAGCTTCACGACGTTTCCGTAATGCGAATAGGTCGTCTTCTCGATTTTCACCGCTGCAGTCGCTCCTCCATTAAGTACGGCCGCCGCCAAGGCCGCCGCCGCTAACCGGATTCCATGCATGGCGATCTCTCCTTTGCCTGGCAACCCTCAGTCGAGATTATCCTCCGGCGATTTCAACATCGAGGGCCGCGACTCCTGCATCGGCCAAGAACCCGCATCGTTCGGAAGCTCGGCCGACACAGCGAAAGACTCGGGCTAGAACCCGCACGTTCCGGTCGGACAGCTTCCGTCGTATTCCGAGGCCGCAGCGATATGCCCACCCTTGCCCAGCTCGCGCTCAAGAACCGGCCCAACGTAGAGCACCTGCTCGGGCTTGCTGCCGTACCTGTAGACCGTAATCCCCTTGCACTTGAGTCGGTAGGCCATCATATAGATGCGCCGCACGTCCTCGGGCGTAGCCTCGCGCGGCAGGTTGACGGTTTTGGCGACCGCGTTGTCGCAGTGGCGCTGGAACGCGGCCTGCATGCGTACGTGCCACTCAGGCGCTATGTCCATCGAGGTGACGAACAGCCGGCGCATATCCTCGGGGACCGCATCAACATCGCGGACGCTGCCTTTCTTGGCGATCTCCAGCATCAGTTCGCGCGAGTGAATCCGCCGGCGCTTGGCCATCCGCTCGAACGCCGGGTTAACCTCAAGCAAACGCGTTCCTTCCAGCACTTCCCGGACGTACGCCACGGCAAAAAGGGGCTCGATCCCGCTAGAGCAGGATGCTATTATGCTGATCGTGCCGGTTGGCGCGACTGAGGTCACAGTTGCGTTACGCAGGGGCATGTTGAGCGCCGGGTAGATGCTCTTTTCGTAGTTCGGGAAAGTCCCGCGCTTTACGGCAAGCTCCATAGACGCCTTGCGCGCCTGCTCCAGCACGAACGACATAACGCGCTCACCCACCGCGACCGCCTCCTCGGAATCGTAAGGAATTCCCATCTGAACCAGCATGTCGGCGAATCCCATCACGCCAAGGCCGACCTTGCGGTTGCCCCTGGTGAGGCACGCGATTGCGTCCAGCGGGAAATGGGTCTGGTCGATGACGTTGTCCAGAAAGTGGACGCCCGTTCGAATCAGTTGTCCCAGTCTGTTGTAGTTTATCGACGAATCTTCTACAAGCTTGGCCAGGTTTATCGAGGCAAGGTTGCACGACTCATAAGGCAGAAGAGGAACCTCGCCACAGGGATTGGTGCTCTCGATCACGCCGAGCTGAGGCGTCGGGTTGGCACGGTTGATCTCGTCGAGGAACGCCAACCCGGGGTCACCCGTTCGCCAGGCCATTGTGACTATAAGATCGAACACCTCCCTGGCTGACAGGCTTTTCACAACGCTTCCGTTGCGAGGGTTGATCAGGTCGTAAGGCCTGTCGTGCACGACCGCTTCCATGAACTCGTCCGTAACGCCGACGGATATGTTGAAATTCTTGAGGGCATTCGAATCGGACTTGGAGGTTATAAACTCTATGATGTCCGGGTGGTCGACCCTCAGGATCGCCATGTTGGCACCGCGCCGCCGGCCTCCCTGCTTGACCACATCGGTCGCCGCGTCGTAGATGGACATAAATGAAACCGGCCCAGACGCTATTCCGCTCGTGCTCTTCACGATGTCGCCTTTCGGCCTCAGGTGCGAGAACGTGAACCCGGTGCCTCCGCCGGACTGATGGATGAGCGCCATCTCCTTCAGAGTCTCGAAGATGCCTTCCATCGAGTCCTCAATAGGCAGCACGAAACACGCGGAGAGCTGACCAAGCTCCGTGCCGGCGTTCATAAGCGTCGGGGAGTTCGGCAAGAACTCAAGCGAGCTCATCACGGAGTAGAACTCCTCAGCAGTCTTGGATACGTCGGCGGACGGATCATAAAGTCTGTCGGCCTCGGCAACGCAATCAGCCACACGTCTGAACATCTGGCTGGGGGTTTCGACGACCTCGCCGCGTTCGTTCTTTAGCAGATACCTGCGCTTGAGGACGCTGGCGGCGTTGACGCTGAGTTTGAGGTCGTCTTCTACCCCGATGAAGCGCTTGAGCTCGCGAACCTCGGACCGCTCGCGTCGATAGAGTATATAGTCTTTGGCAACATCAGAATAGCCGCCCTCCATAAGGACGCGTTCGACCACGTCCTGCACGTCCTCCACGCGCGGCGTCCGCCCGGCGAAATCCTGTTCGAGAACCGCGACGACCCGGTCTGCAAGCTCCTCCGCCGCCGCACCGTCGGGATGCCCAACCGCGTTGAACGCCTTCCGTATCGCTGCCGCGATCTTTGATTTCTCGAAAGGCTGAATCCTGCCGTCGCGTTTCTGAACGTTCGCTATTGCCATCTCACGCCTCCCCTGCAACGCGAGCTATATTAGCACATCCGGTTTCGCATGGAAACCCGTCATACAATCTCGGCCGTTGCGATAAGCGCCTTTTCGCAACGGCCTTACACGACCCTCAGTGCTGCGCCAAGACTTGCCGATAATCTGAATTGGGATGCAAATAAAACTGCCAATCGAAACCCACAACCTGACCAAGATATACAAACTCCCGGGCAGGCGGACCAAGACGGCGGTAGATTCGCTCTCAATCCAGGTCCCCGAAGGCGTCATCTTCGGCTTCCTCGGGCCAAACGGCGCAGGAAAGACCACAACAATCAAGATCATACTCGACTTCCTGCGCCCGACATCAGGAAGCGCGACGGTATTCGGCCTTCCGACAACCGACCCCGTCACCCGCCGTCTCATCGGCTACCTGCCGGAGCAGCCTTACTTCCACAAGTTCCTCAAGCCTGTAGAGCTGCTTTCCATGCACGCGTCGCTGACAGGTCTGCCCTCGCAACAGATCAACAGAGCCGTATTTTCGGCACTGGATCGGGCAGGGATGACCGAGTATGCCGACACGCCCATAGGCAAGCTTTCGAAGGGGCTGACTCAGCGCATCGCGATTGCTCAGGCACTGGTTGGGGATCCAAAGCTGCTCATTCTGGACGAGCCCACATCCGGACTCGACCCGATCGGACGCCGACACACGCGCGATCTTCTCGTCCGGCTCAGAAACGAGGGTCGGACTATATTCCTCAGCTCCCACCTCCTCAGCGAGGTCGAGAACCTGTGCGACGTAGTCGGCGTGCTACGAGCGGGCAAACTGGTTGCCCTCGGCACGCCCGATGAAGTCCGCAGCAGCAGAACCTGTATCAAAGTCAACACCTCCCCGATAGACGACGAGACGCGCGACCGGCTTGGGTTCCTTGGCGTTCAGATAGAGCGGCTTCACGACTCCACACTCATCCGCATCGACCCTGACAACGCATACGAGGTCCTGCGTGCGATGGAGCAGCTCGGACTTCCGCTGTCCGCAATCGAGACGGAGCGGGAATCACTGGAAGAGGCATTCCTTCGACTGGCCGCGTGAGGGATTAGTATGCGCCAAATCTGGACAATCGCAAAGATGTCGCTTCTGGAGAACAGCAGAAAGCAGGTGTTTCACGTTCTGTGCCTGCTGATGCTGGCGGTTATAGCGGGATCGACTCTGCTATCCATCTTCACCGAAGGTGTGAAGCTCAAGATCCTAAAGGACCTGTGCATGACCTGCATTCTCTTCGCGGGAGCCGTGCTGTCGATCGCGCTCGGGGTGACCGGCGTCCCGAACGATGTAGAGAATAGAACGCTGTACCCGATAATCGCGAGGCCGATTGCGCGATGGCAGTATGTAGTGGGCAAGTTCCTCGGCACCTGTCTGACGGTTGCGATGGGTCTTGCTGCCCTGTCTTGTGTTTTCGGCGCACTGATCTACTACTATCAGGGGAGCTTCGACTGGTTCCTGCCCACAGCAGCTTTCTTCGCGCTGCTTGAAGCGTGCGTCATCGCCGCCGTTGCGACGGCTCTGTCCACATTCGCGAGCCCGGCAGTTGCGGCGGCGCTCTCGTTCATGGCCTATCTTTGCGGCACGATCAAAATAGGCTATTTCGGCGGCATGCTCGACAGGGCGACAAACAGCGCGGTCAGGATCCTCGGCACAGCAGTCTACCACCTGCTACCGAACCTTGAGTGTTTTAACCTTAAAGCCGCCCTCGTGCACAATGACTCCATCCCCACGTCCTACCTCCTGCAGGTCGCGATTTACGGTGTTTGTTACGCAGCGTTCGCACTCGGTCTCGGAGCGCTGATATTTAGACGGAGGGAGGTGTAGAGGATGCGGCGGATCACGGCAGCAATCGCATCACTGCATCTTCTGGCCGCTGCCGGCGCCGCCTGGGCGCACGGCGACCCGCGCGAACTCGGTCACCACTGGCAAATCGGGGAATACCGCAGCGAGATGTGGTTCCAGATCCTCGCGATCGTCCTGACGACGGGTGCATATGTGATCGCCGAACTGGGAGTGCGCGCGTGGAAGCGACGAAGCATCTACCGGAGATGAAAGAAAGACTGGCATTATACGCCTCGATGGCGGTGCTGTTCTGCGGGATGGGTATCCTGGAATCCGGCGCGGTGAAGGCGAGGCCCGTCGAGCCCAACGTGGCAAAGGTCTCTTCCGTAACTATGCTTGCGGGCGAGTTTCGCGTCGTATTCGCCAACCTGCTGTGGATCAAGGCCGAGCAATACCACCATGAATACGTGCTCCGAGACCCGAATTGGTCACACAACAAGGAGCTTATGGCACTGCTCGACCTCATCATCGCGCTCGACCCGCACTTTGTCGAAGCCTATGAAGTGGGCGCCTACATCCTCGCCGACGGCTATAAAGACCCAAACCGTGCAATGGCCTACCTGCACAGGGCCATCGCCAACAACCCGAAGGCCTGGGAACTTCACCACTTGGCCGCGGTGATGCTTGTGCGCCGTTTCAACGACCCTGAGCGTGCCCTTCCTCACGCGATTCTGGCGTACAGGTACTGCAGCGACGATTTCTATCAAAAAAGGGGACTGCGACTCATACGGACGATAAAGCAGATGGTACAAGAGAAGAGGCAGGGGCCTGCGAGCTAGAACGCCCGCAGATCAAGGCACCATTTCGGTACTCGCCCTACGACTCAGCCTCGCAAGTAAGGCCCTGCACACTCGGGTGCAGGGCCTTGCTGTGATTGTTCCTCGTTTCAGTAGGACGACCGCTCGATCTTGCTTCCTATCTGCGGCCCAGGTCATTGCGATTGACAGCAAACCCGGCGCCTTCGGCGATTCGACGACCCTCAATTAAGCGGCAGGATCGTCTAAGACGCGCCTATTGCAAAAGTCCGAAGAACCCAGACTTCATCGGAACGACACGAGCGAAACTACAACACCGGGTCCTTGACAAATACAACGTTGAACTTATCTAAGAACCCGCTTTTCTGGTTTTCCGAAAGAAGCAGCGCAGCGTCCTCGTCCGATATCACGGGGTCGGAGTAGAACCTTCCTCCGGCTCGGCCGGTAGCACGCAGAATCAGCGGGTTAGAACCGGCGCGCGGCAGGGCCTTTGCGGCAGCCAACGAAGTAGCGTACGATACTATCCCGCGGTCCAACACCAAGTCCGGGCTCACCTGCACCGTCCCCCAAACCTCCGAGCCGTCCTGACGTCTGATCCTCGGGCTCATGCAGCGCTCTAGCTTGTAACCTGTCGCGTCAATTATGCAGCCTGTATACGGCCTATCCGATGACGGCTTCGCCACAATGGGGATGGGCTTGACGACCTTGTCCGGCTTCAAAACGACCTTCACGCCGGTTTCGGTCGGTGTCCTGAGCTCCGGCGGAGTTTCTTTCAGGAATATCTGCCCAGGGCCGTTGTTCTTGAACATCGGTGCGCGGACCTCTACCACCACGATCGTGCTGCCCTCGACTGTCTCTTTCCAGTCTCGTGTAATCTGAACGTTCTTAACGAAGCCCTCGATCTTCTGTCTGATGGTGGCGTCAGCCATAAAGTCCTTGCCGGTTGCTTCGTAGCTTATTGTGGTTCCCTCAATCGCCATTAAGAGGTTGGCGATTGCCGCCATTTTCGCGTATTCCTTGGCCTTGAGATATGCCTTGGCCCTGTTCGGCTCCTCCTTCGGCGAGGGCATCGCGCCGTCGCCCGTTGCGATGTAGACCAGGTTTGTCCAGTCGATCTTCGAGTTTTCGCCGATAGTCTGCACGCTCGGCTCTGCCCCCAGCGCAGGCATTGCCACCGCTGCAAGCAGCGCGACCGCTACGAGTGTCAGCTTAATCCTGCTCATCTGCCGTCCTCTCCTTTTTCTTGTTTCAGCCAGCGTCCACAATCCCGCCTACTCAAATAGTGGACGCAGTCGCGGCGCAATCATTGCACGCCCGGGGTCATATTTATTGCTGGCATCAGCGAGCTCCTTCCTCGCATTCCTGCATCCGTAGGGTCAGCCGTCAGGAGCGGCGATCCAGAGGCCGTTGCGACAAGCGCCTTTCGAGCGACTCCCCGGCTCAGTCGGGGAGCGTCGGATCGCCGAAAATACCGGTTGGCGTTCTATCGTGACGAGCCCGGGGCCGGAGTCTGGGGATTCGAAGACGGCGTGGAAGAAGGACCGTCCTCCACAGGCGAAGAGGCTGGAGGCACGGGGTTTTCATTCCTGACAAGAATAACGTTGAACCTTTCTAGAAACTTGCTCTTCGCGTTTTCAGCGAGGATACGCTCGGCGTCTTCGTCGCTGACCACCGTGTTCGATCTGAGCGGCGTGCCCTGCATATCCACCGCCCTAACAACAAGCGGCCTTGCACCACACCGGGGATTCGATTTCGCCTCCTCGACAGTTGTGGCGTACCCGACCATCCCGCGCTCCTCGAGAAGTGTGTAGTCCTCATCCTTGAGGTTCTTGAGCGTGCCCCAGACTTCAGAGCCGTCCCTGCGGAAGATTCTGGAAGTCAGGCTCTTGTCCAGTTTGAAACCGCTTGCGTCAATCACAAGTGAGGTATAGGCGCCTTCGGGAACGGGGCAGCTCAGTAAGCTCGCAGAATCGATCTTGGCGGCAGAGGATTCCTCCTTGATCTGGTTGACCGATCCGGTGGAAGTTGACGGTTTCGCAACCGTTTTCTTCGGGGATGCAAACTTGCCGGCGGCTTTGGCCGACGCGGCCTTCGAGCCGGCCTTCGCTTTCGAGCTTTTCCTGATGCAGGAGCTCTTTTTGGAAGGCGATTTACTGCCGCGTTTAGATGCAGGTTCTACCGGGCAGGTAGCTAGCCCGATCCAAACTGCCAGCAGAGCTATCGCAATTGCGCGCATGCTCGTGTTTCCCCCTTGCCAAACATTGCCAGATTCCATTCTTCCACAAAAATCGGTCCTGCTTTCATTATACACCATGCACCCGCGCGCCGCTCATCCGATCACGCGCCGCCGGAATCGGTTGGGCTTTCTCGGAACGCGAACCCGACCACCCTACCCCGCATCTTCAGCTGTCCTACCGCCTAATTGTGTGTCGTCGAATCGGCGAAAACGTCAGTTGTTGCATTCTGTATCGGCCGTCTCATTTCCATAAGAGTTCAATTCTGCGAACGTTACGTTATGCTGAACTTGTTTCAGCAGCCAGGCGCCGCAGGGATGGATCTTGAATCGGCTTCAGGATGACCGGCTCCAGGGCGTTCGCGCCTGCAAGACCGAACTGATACAACTGATACCTGACGCTTGCTCATCGGTGAGCGTTCTGGTATCATTGATATTGGAGATATGAGCCGACATACCGACACAGGCAGAACCAACTTGAGGCTTTGGGCAAGCCTAATAGTACTGGTAGCCGCACTTGCCGGCGTCCAGCAGTGGCTCTCCCGCACCCAGATCGCCTACGAGCGCAGGAGTTTGCCTCTGCCCGACTTCGGTGAGAAGCACAAGAAGCTCCCGGAAGCTACCATGACGCCCGGGCGAGTTGTTGACCTGGAAACAACGAAGGGCCGGATCAGTATCGTGCTGTTCGAAAAAGACTGTCCTGTAACAACATCCCGCATCGCCGAGCTCGTTCAAGAAGGCTGCTACGACGGCATCAAGTTCGTCCGGGTCGTGAAGGACCAATTGATCCAGACGGGGCCGTGCCGTAAGCAACTGAAGCCGATGGGTCTCGAGGTGCTCAAGGGCTTGATCAACACCAAGGGAGCCGTCGGCATGGCTCGCACCAGTGATCCGAACAGCGCAACGAGCCAGTTCTACATACTGCTTGAGCCTATGCGCCACCTAGACTACGATTACACCGTTTTCGGCCGACTCATCGACGGAATGGACGTGGCGTTCAAGATAGGGCAGACCGACTCCATCAAACGGGCACACCTGCGCAGCTTCACCGATAGGGACAGGAAACTCTTCGAAAGAGTACTCCGCATCGAATCCGAGCGCAAGACGGAGTAACCCTAGGGGACAGTTCATTTCCCCGGGAATAGTGTCACGCCGAACTTGTTTTCAGCATCCAGGCGCCGAAGGGATGGATCCTGAATCGAGTTCAGGACGACGAGGTCGGGAACGTCTGCGCGTGCGAAACTGCACTGACACCCTTTGGCGCAGTACCTGTTGACGATCTGGCCGTATGGTGGTAATATATATGGCGGATGCGGGAGTAGCTCAGTTGGTAGAGCGCTAGCCTTCCAAGCTGGATGTCGCGAGTTCGAGCCTCGTCTCCCGCTCCATCATTGTGTACCGCCCGACTATCGCGAAATGTGCCAATGAAGATTGTCCACATCTTAGCAGCCGCCGTGTTCTTACAGCCTTGCGCCTGCCGCCCTGCGCCGCTCGTGGAATATGACCGCACGCTGGCGGGCAGCCCCCCGTTTCGCAGGCTCTTTCTTGACGCAATGGTCGTCGAGGAATCGCACGGTCTCGAGCGCGTTTTCCACGCACCGACAAAGTACGAGAAGAACCCGATCTTCGTCAAAGAGAAAGATTGGGAGGGCTGGGGGCCCTCGCTCGGCGGGACTGTGATACGCGACGGCGACAGGCTGCGAATGTACTACTACTGTCTGCACGATGACGGCTCGCGCCTGGCCTGCGTGGCAGAGTCCTCAGACGGCCTGGTGTGGACTCGTCCTGTCGTAGGCCAGGTCGAGTACAGGGGATCAACGCAGAACAACATCGTCGACTGCGGCACACAGGTTTTCAGGGTTGCCGCGCCGGGTTCGCCGGAGCGCAAGTGGATCAGCTACGGCTGGCACAACAAGAAGGTTGCGCTGGCCTACTCCCCAGACGGCCTCCGGTGGAAATGGTTAGAACGTGACGACGATCTGTTCACCTCGTCGGACGTCATCAACTGGTTCTATGACCCCTACCAGAACAGAATGTGCGCCACCTGGAAGACTCCCAGCCGACGCCACAGATCGGTAGGAGTAGCCTGGTCTACGGATCTCGAAAACTGGACAAAACCCATCGATGGCCCGGTTTTCGTACCGGATGACCTCGACCCGGACCCAACTCAGATATACGGCATGCCGGTGTTCGCCTATCAGAAGTGCTTCGTCGGCCTGCCCTGGATATATCACGCGCGGTGGATCAAATACGGCAGATACACCAGTCCCGAAGTGATGTTCGAGGCCCAGATCGGCAGCCCTAGGAGTCCGTCCGAGTATTCCACCGGGCACAGATAAGAATAAAGTCAAGTTTGTTGAGTCAGACAGGCATGGATCTGGGGGTTGGATGTCGAAGTAGGTAGTATGAGCAGAAAGACATACCGGCCTTACGATCCGAACCAGCAGTTTTTGATGCCTCCGTCGATGCGTGAGTGGCTACCGGAGGATCACCTGGCGTATTTCGTGAGCGACGCCATCGACGAGATGGACCTCTCGGAGATCGACGGGGTATATGAGAGGAACTTGGCTGGCTACCCTCCGTATCACCCGCATATGATGGCGAAAGTGCTTTTCTATGCGTATTGCACGGGGGTGTTTTCGTCTCGCAAGATTGCGAAGAAGCTTGAGGAGGACGTTGCTTTCCGTGTGCTTGCGGCTGAGA
>JBMFPI010000046.1:0-14169 GCA_049969195.1 Armatimonadota bacterium | reverse complement strand
TTCGTGGAGGAGAGAGCTCAGTTCCACAGGAATCAAGTCATGCTGAACTTGTATCAGCATCCCGGTGTCGAATGGATGGATCCTGAAGCGAGTTTAGGATGACCGAACTAGCGCGTTTGAGGCTGCAAGACTGAACTGATACGCCACGAGGTCTGAGCGATAGAACTCAAACCCAGCGTTTATGGCGAATCGGCGCTCCTTGAGCGAGCAAGAGAATCGTGGAAAGCGCGTCTATCGCAACGGCCTGGGTATGGGCGACAGGTATTCCGACCCTCAGCGTCTAAGCCGTACGCAGTTCACACAAGGCAAGGAAAACGAAGATGTTGCGATGGGCCGAAGACGCCGCTATCGCAACAGCCTGAAGGAGAACCAACCCGATGTTCGATAGACTCGTCTCCGGCACGGGCGGGAGCCCCTTGCGGGGCCTGGCCAACGCCCGAAACTCTCGAAGTAGGCGCGTGTCGAGCTATGACGTCACGGGCGGGAACGCCGACTGCAAGCAGATCCGGCCCGGCGAAACGCTTGTTCTGGCCGATATCCACGGCGCAGGGTGCATCAATCATATCTGGTTCACGATCTGGCACGAGGAGAAACTCTGGCCGCGCAAGATGGTGCTGCGGATGTATTGGGACGGCGAGGAGTCGCCCAGTGTGGAGTGTCCGGTCGGCGACTTCTTCGGGGTCGGGCACGGCCGGGTGCGGCACTATGTCGCGCTGGCGTTGAATATGGTCGGCAGACGCGAAAATCCCACTGAGCTGGCGATGAACTGCTTCTTCCCGATGCCGTTCGCTCGACAGGCCAGGATCACGATGACCAACGAAAGCGAGGGGCTGTGCAAGTCGATGTACTACTACATCGACTACGAAGAGCTCGACTCACTGGGCGACGACGCTCTCAGATTTCACGCCTGGTGGAACCGTGAGGAGGACACCGGCGGGCCCGGCGCATCCGCTCAGGACGGGCTGATAAACCTGGATGGGAAGCACAACTACGTCATCGTCGATGCCGAGGGACGCGGGCATTACGTAGGCTGCAACATCTCTATCGACAACACCGAGGGCCAGTGGCCCGGCGAGGGAGACGATATGATCTTCATCGACGGCGAGAGTTGGCCCCCAAGCCTGCACGGAACCGGCACAGAGGACTACTTCTGCAGCGCGTGGGGGTTCCCGTGCGGCGAATACGCTGGGCCATACCACGGCGTCACCCTGCTTGAAGACCCAGTCGAGAGCAAGGGCAAGACGACAGTCTATCGCCACCATATCGAGGACCCCGTCGTCTTCCACAAGTCAATCCGGGTCACAATTGAGCACCGGCACGGCAACGCGGGGCGGGACGACTGGTCGAGCGTGGGCTACTGGTATCAGACCGAGCCGCACAAACCGTTCCCGCCGATGTTGCCGGTTGAGAAGCGCCTGCCGAAGGAGGCGAAGTCGTAAAGCCGTGACAATCAGCGAGCAAAAGAATTGGGTTCGCGAGCTAGCTCGGCGGATAGCCGAATTGGCGGCCAGCGCTGAAAACGAGAAGATCAAGAAGCGATGGCGAGATGTAAACGCGCTCAGGAAGCCGGACCGTGCGCCGGTGTGGTGTTGCCCGGTCGGATGCTGGCCCGAACTGCTGCCGGAGGAGTCGCTCGCGTGCACGGATCCCTATCTGCGGGGGTTCGAGCGCGAGTTCCGGCGGTTGCTTATCAAGAAGGAGATTGGGGATGATACGCCGCTATATGCCGAGTGGGCGGTCGGGGCTTCTTTCGACGTGGATCCGCCCAACGTGTGGGGCGTGGACACCAGGCATGTCAACCCCGACACCCCGGGTGGCTCGTGGGCCTACGACCCGCCTCTCAAGACCGAAAAGGACTTCGACCGCCTGCGCAAACCCGTCTATATATACAACGAGCGCCGAACCCAGGACGCCCTTTCGCGAGCGCACGACGTCATCGGCGACATTCTGCCCGTCAGGCTTACCTGCGATGCGAAGGTGAACCCTACGCTCGAGAACGACGCCGCCGAGCTACGAGGCCTAGGCCAGATTATGCTGGATATGGCTGCCCAGCCTGAGCTGGTGCACCGCCTGATGACCCACCTGCGCGACAGCTATCTGAGCGTAGCGGACCAGATCGAGGCTACCGGCCTCCTGACGTCGAACTGCTGCGGGCCGATGTACGAAAGCGATCCGATCGGCGAACCCACGAACGGCAAGCTTACCTGTGCCAACCTCTGGGGGCACGCGAACAACCAGGAGTTCGATCAGGTCTCGCCTGCGATGTGGAAGGAGTTTGCGCTGGATTACCAGATGCCGATCCTGGAGCGGTTCGGGCTCGTCTCCTATGGCTGCTGCGACGACCTGACGCACAAGATAGACGGCGTCCTCACGATCCCGAACCTGCGCATGTTCATCTCAAGTGCGTGGACTGATCTGGACAGGGTGATCGAGAAGTGCGGCAATCGCTACACGATCATGTGGCGGCAGAAGGCGAGCGAGGTCGTCTTCACCGAGGATGTTGACATCGACCGTATCAATAAGCACCTCAATGATGGCATGCGCCGCCTGCGGGGCTGCTACTACCAGGTCGTCCTGCGCGAGCTGCAGACCCTTGCCGGCCATATGGACCGACTGCACGCGTGGGCGAGGATGGGTATAGAAGCGGCGGAAAGGTGGGCGTAGGACGAATAGGTTATCCGACCAGGTTCGGGCTCAGCGGTCCTCGCGCACAGCAGCAGTTGCGTAAGCATTGCGGGCCTGCTTCCGTATCTGCCTGTGCCTTTGAAAAGTGCAAATCCAGTCACGATTATAACTAGGGCGAGACCGTGATGCAGTTCACACCGGACTTAACAAACCGCTGTTAGTGCTTCAGCAGGTCGGCACAGAGAAGAACGGATGAAAGCGTGTCCCAGGTGCTCTTATCCGAATCGCCCGTCGCTAGCCAGATGCTTCAAACGCGGCACGCCGCTAGAAGAGCACTGTGGGCAGGCGAAGGGGAGCGCGGCTGATTATGTAGTTTTGACAAGCGTCTACGGCGTGGCGCCCGCGGGGTTGATCCTGCTGGTATTCGGCTGTCTATGTTTGTCGTCCGGGATCGCGATTTCGGGAATGATTTCGCTCCTGATTCCGTGGGCTTTGCTTCTCCTGCTTTACAGGCGTCCGCTTACACAGTGGGAGATCGACACCGTTGCCCGCAATCGGCGCCGGAAAGCTGTGGCACAATACTTCCGTTTTTCGCACGAAGTTGTGAGCCCTAATCCTACGCTCAAATCCACCATGGACAGGGAGGGGAGGTTCTATAGGGGGAATTTGCCTATGTCGCGGTTCCCCGCGTATGCAGCCGGGCTGCTCAAGTACAAGAAGCATGAGTGGATCATATTCGCTTTCGCAAAGAACGGGAGGGTGACGCGCATGTGGGCCAACAAAGGCTCAAGAGAGTGCGCAACACCGACGATCCCGGCTACAACTGTCATAGAAACAGCCCGCTCGGGTGGATTCGATACGGTGTTATGTCTGCACAACCACCCGAATCCGAACCCTCGTTACTACATTATGTCTCGCCCGTCGGACGCTGATCTAGAATTCGCGCAATACTGGAGCGAATTAGCCAGTAGGATTGGTATGAACGTGGTGCTGTTCGTGTGCGAAAGGGGACGGGCTCATCTCTATGCGACCTACGTGTGGGAGGGATTCATGCCGGTCAGTCAGTTCCGCAAGGAAGTTGCGGCGCAGAACGGGCTTTCGGCCTCCCAAAACCTGTCGCTGCACTGTGAGAGGCTGTTGCCGTGGACTTAGAGCTGACCGGCACGGCTGTTGTCCAGAACTCGCGCTCAGCATCACCGTCGCCCTGCCCGCTTGGCGCGCGGTTCCACTGCCTGCTTTATTCACTAGACGCCCAGAACGCCAGCAGGCCGCGAACGCACTATCGGCTCCGGTGTGGAAGAGCCTCTGTGCTTCCACAAACAGCTGCCGCGGCCGAGAATTGGCAAGTTCAGGGCAGCCGAAGCATAATTGGCACAAGTATCATCATTGGTCCGGCAAGCGGCCTCTCAACACCCTCCGCAGGGGAAGCTGGAACGGTGTGTGATTCTCAGGCTGTTCCGATGGGCAGGTTTTCGGCAATTCTCCCGCTTGGTCGAAGGGCGTCGAATCGCCGAAAACGCCAGGTCTGCGTTCTGTCGCAACAACCTCCATCCGGTGGATCGCCCGGCTAGAGTTCGGGTTGAACCTTAGCGCCTTCCTGAACCACGCGATCGCCCTACTCGGATTACCCTCGCGCACCGCGACCGGGCGGGGAGAGTACTTCGGCTCAAACATCTGCCTTCTGTCTCCGGGCAGCGCTGGTCAGGCGGAGGTAACGCGCTCGTGCCAGTACTGCCACAGCGCGTCGAGCTCGGAGACCTTCTCGGGGTGATCTTTCGCCAGGTCGCGTCTCTCACATCGGTCGGATTGCATGTCGTAGAGCTCCCACCTGTCGTGCCCGGGCTTGATCGGGATGTTTACGTGGCTGCGCTCCGGACCCTGCGTCACGATCTTCCACCTGTCCGAGAGAACGGCCCTGCAGCCTCTGAACTCCCAGAAAAGCGGTCCTCTCGGACCGGGCTTCTCACCCCGCAAAATCGGCACAAGACTGCGGCCCTCCATCGGTGCGACCTTGCGGCCCGCGCTCTCGGACGGGTACCTTGCCCCGGCAAGCTCTAGTATGGTAGGCATAAAATCGATCACGTGGCCGACATCGTGCGATATCAAGCCTTGCTTCGTAACTTTCGGCCAGGAGATCACGCAGGGTGTCGCGATACCGCCTTCGTGGTCAAATGCTTTGAACCGCCGGAACGGTGTGTTGCTTGCGTTTGCCCAGGGCGCGTCGACGGTCTTGTAAGAGTTCACCGGGCCGGGAGGAACGCCGGGGGTCTGATCGATGTGCTCCGCGCAGCCCCCGTTGTCCGAGAGAAAGATCACAACCGTGTCCTGCTCCTTGCCGAGCTTGCGAATCGTCTCGAGGACGCGACCTATGCCCTGGTCCATCCGGTCGATCATCGCCGCATAGACCGCCATCTTCAGGTCCCACGCGTCCCTGTCCGTCACATCCTCCCACTTTGGGGCAAGCTCGTCGCGCTCGGAGAGGCCCCACCGCCTTTCAACCAGGCCCATCTCGACCTGCCGCTCGAAACGACGCCTTCTGAGCTCATCCCAGCCGATCCTGTACTTACCGCGGTACTTCTCGATCTCCTCCGGCCGCGCCTGAATCGGGAAGTGCGGGGCCGTGTAGGCCAGATAAAGGAAAAACGGCCTGTCCTCGCGACCGTACTGGTTCAGGAAGCCGATCGCGTGGTCGGTGAACGCGTCGGTGGCGTAGAAATCGGGGTCCTCGGGGGTGAACGGGCAAACGATTCTGCTGTCTTCTGCCCACGGCCGCATGTCGTCGGGCCGCTTGTGGGCGACGGCCTCGCCCTTGCGCGGAAGACCCGGGTTGAAGTAGTTGGAGCTGCCGGAGACCAGGCCCCAGTAGCGGTCGAAGCCTCTCGCGACGGGAAGCTCGCCCGGCCGGCTCCCGTTGTGCCACTTGCCCGACATCAGCGTGCGGTAGCCGGCGTCCCTGAGGACCTCAGCGATCGTGACATTGCCGGTCTGTGCCAATCTCGCCGCGTCCGCTGCGCCGACTTGATGAGGATAAAGCCCCGTGAGAATAGACGCCCGCGTGGGCATACACACGGCGTTGTTGTAGAAACGAGTGAATCGGACACCGCTGGATGCGAGGCGATCGATGTTCGGCGTCTCGATCTCGCCGCCGTAACAGCCGACGTCGGAATACCCCATGTCGTCGGCCACGATCAGGACTATGTTGGGGCGATCGGTCATCGGCGCAGCACCCCGGAGTATGCACACCCTCGTGCTGAACTTTGCTCAGCACCTGACCTTTCGCTGCGGGGATGTCGTTATCCTGCGTCGGCGGCTAGAGTGTCGACCCTGATCCCGCGCAGACTGCCCGGATCGAGGCTTTCGCCATAGACGCTTCTCCGGCGATTCGACACCCTATATGCTGCTGGAACTCAGGCCAGGTCTCACCCGCACACCGGGGTGCACGAAGCCGTTGCTGTAGCATAAAAGCACCCTCACCCCCGCCTTCTCTCGTAAAGGGGGGCGGAGCCTATACGCTGCGGGAACTCCGGACGGGCCGGGGTATGTTACCTGGGTCCCGAGTATGTGCAGAGTATTTCCGGCGCAGCGCACGCGGCAACCCTACGGTGTGCAATAGGCGGGGGACGTGCCCGAGAGGCACGCATCCTGCGCAGTATCCCCCAGGCGGTTAACTGGTAAGGTGATCGGGCTACGCGGGGAAGGGATGTCCGTGCGCGGGGCGTAAGTAGCCCTCGGGTACGATCAAGATAACTGATCCGGAGCGTGAAATGACCCCACAGGACCTCTTGCTGATTCCCACACCGAAAGAGATCGCTCTCAACGGCGGGGCGCTCAAGCTGCCTTCCAGGGGGTACATCCTGCTGACAAGCGACGCGCCCGAACTGCTTTTTCCCGGCGCGCGGAAGCTAAAGAAGGCACTTCCTGATGATTGGAAAATAACCGCAAGCCCGGCAGCAGCCGCGACTGCCTCACCGATAGTGCTGGAGTGCGATCCGCGGTCTCCGCGCGGGCCTGAGGGCTATAGGCTCTCAGTCAGAGCCGACGGGATCACGATCACGGCCGCCGCGCCCGCTGGGGTCTATTACGGCGCGTGCACCCTGCTGCAGCTTCTCAGACGCCATCCCAAGGAGATGCCGCTCGTCACCATAGACGACTGGCCGGACTTCGCGACGCGAGGAGTCATGCTCGACGTGAGCCGAGATAAGGTCCCGACGCTCGAAACCCTTGCGGGGATCGTGGACCTGCTCTCTGAGTGGAAAATCAACCATTTCGAGCTTTACACCGAGCACACATTCGAGTACATCGGCCACGAGGTTGTCTGGCGGAATGCAAGCCCCATCACCGGTGCGGACATCCTCGCGCTTGACAGGTACTGCGCGGAACGTTTTGTGGAGCTGGTTCCAAATCAGAACTCCTTCGGCCATCTGGCGCGCTGGCTCAAACACGCAAAGTACCGCGCGCTGGCCGAGCTGCCGAAGTCCCCGAACTCACTCAACCCGCAAGACCCTCGGTCCATAGAGCTGCTGGCCGATATGTACGACCAGCTCCTGCCACATTTTACCAGCAACGATTTCAACGTCGGCTGCGACGAAACCCATGACCTGGGCAAAGGCCGAAGCAAGGCGCTGTGCGAAAAGGCAGGTGTCGGACGAGTATATCTGGATTTCCTTCTCAAGGTCCACAAGCTGGTTACCGAACGCGGCCGCAGGATGCTGTTCTGGGGCGACATAATCAAGAAGCATCCGGACCTGATCGGCGAGCTTCCGAAAGACGTGGTTGTGCTGGAGTGGGGTTATGGCCCGGACTATTCGTTCACGCCCAACTGCGAGAAGCACGCGGCAGCGGGTGTTGAGTTCTGGGTGTGCCCGGGCACCGGCACCTGGAACTCGTTCGTCGGACGCAGTGCGAACGCGATCCAGAACCCGGCGAACGCAGCAAAAGAGGGTTTGGCAACAGGCGCGGCGGGCTACCTTAATACGGACTGGGGCGATAACGGCCATATGCAGTTCCTGCCGGTGAGCTTTATGGGCTATATGATGGGGGCAGCGTGCTCGTGGAACGCTTCTGCGGACAACACCAACGTGAAGCGGCTCACTGACGCTCTCAGCGCGTTCGCGTTCCGCGACAGGGCCGGGGTGATGGGGCAGGTTGCTTACGATCTAGCCGATTCTTATAGGAAAATAGCAAAGCAGGTCCCCAATTCGACCCTGCCGTTCTGGCTTGTGGTCCCCGGGCGCTTTGCCCCGGAGCAGCTTCTGGAGGGCGTCAACGCGGATGAGCTAGAAGCCGTGATACAAGCGGTCAGGGATGCCGCTGGCCGGATGAAGGCCGCCCGGATGGAAGGGCCCGATGCCGATTTGATCAAGGCCGAGTTCGCCTGCGATGCGAAGCTGGTCGAACTGGGGTGCCGGATCGGCAAAATGCATCTGGAGGCGGCGAGCGGCAAGAACGTTCGCCGCGAGCGCAGGTCGATCGCGAAGCAGCTCCGCGACGCTGTTGACGATTACGTTTGGATCTGGTTGTCACGCAACCGGCCTGGCGGGCTGGAGGACAGCGTCGGGCGCTTATATACAACACTCGATCTGTTAGAGCAATAGCAAATTGGGCATCGCGGGGATGCCGCTGAGCGTCTTGATCGCTGAGGTTGTCAAGATATAACGCAAACACCGCGTTCTTGGCGATTCGACGCTCCTCAACTAGGCGGGAGAATCGCCGAAAATGTGCGTATTGCAACAGCCTTTGATACTCGGCCTGGTGCTGGTGTGGGGGTGTGCTATGGGAAACGACACTAGACCCGAAGTCGGTGCTTCTGCGGCACTCTCGAAGCTGACCGTGACCGCCGAGGGGCGGCTGCTGGGCGACCTCTATCCGACGGCGAAAAGCTACGAGGTTGTAGTGCCGGCAAGCCAGGACTCGATCACCGTGACGGTCTCCACCCAAGACCGGAACGCCCGGGTGCACATAAACGGCAGTCCGGCTCCCAACGGCGGCGCTTCGGGCAGCTTCGCACTTTCGAGCGGTTTGAACGTGTTGGACGTTATAATCACTGCCGCGGACGGCAGCAGTCAGGCGCATTACGAGCTCAAAGTGATCAGGTTGTATTCTCTGCCCGACTGGGTCAGAGTGCTCAAGCGTGGGCCCTGGGCACCGCGGGATTCCGCCGGAGAGATTGTTTTCAAGGACCGCATGTGGCTCGTCGGCGGCTATCTGCCGGAGCTTGTGGGTGATGTGTGGTCAAGCCCGGACGGTGTCAACTGGGAGAAGACGGGCAAGCTTCCCAATTCCAGCGAGGTCGCCGTCCCTGCTGCTTTCGCATACGGCGGCAGGATGTGGATATCGACAAACACAGGGCGTTTCTACTCCTCACAAGACGGCAGACACTGGTCCCTGGTCACGGAAAAGCTTCCGTTCGGGGGCAGTGCTCTTTGCGGAGTGACGTTCCGGGACCGGATGTGGGTTTTCGGAAGCAAGCTCGGCAAGCAGATATGGTCCTCGGCCGACGGCACTAACTGGAAAGTCGAGCTGGAAGACGCGCCCTGGTCGATCAGAAGTTTGTTGGGCGGCGTGGTAGTCCACCAGGGCAAGCTGTGGGTCATCGGCGGCACCCTGGGAGGCTACCAGCCCTTCAAAGCTTACAGGGACGTCTGGTGCTCGGAGGACGGCGTGCACTGGATCCAGGTCACGGACTGCGCGCCCTGGCCCGCCCGACGGTGGACCTCGTGCGTAGTCTACCGTAACCGCATCTGGCTGTTCGGCGGATTCCGCAGTCAGCCGACCTGGCAGAACTTCAACGATGTCTGGTATTCGGCCGACGGCAAGAACTGGAAACAACTCATCACAGAAAACATCTGGTCACCGCGACACGAGATTTCAGCGTACGTTTTCAACGATCGGCTGTGGGTCGTTGCCGGCAACGCGTGGCCGCTGGCAAACGACGCCTGGCAGCTTCACATCCCGGGACTTGCGTTCATAACCCAGCCGGTGTTCGAGGAATACGTCGGGGCGCGATACGAGTATCGCGCCGAAGCCGACTTCAACGAGAGCGCTTTGCCGGTGAGCTATCGTTTGGTCGAAAGACCCGATTGGCTCGCGGTGGATCAGAAGACCGGCGTCATCTCGGGGACACCCCCTACGGCGGGTGATTTCGCCGTCACAGTCGAGGCGTGCGACGAGGCCGGTGAGAAGGCTCGGCAGTCCTACACGCTGCGTGTTGTTTCGCTTTGAGCGCCACCCACCTGGCCGGTTAGAATTATGTCCTCATCCGAACGGGGAGGAAGACAGGCTTGGCAAAGCTCGTCCAGTGTGTTCCGAACTTCAGTGAGGGCCGACGGCGCGAAGTAGTCGAAAGGATCGTGGACGCGATCGGAAGCACCTCCGGGGTCAGAGTCATCGATTATTCGATGGACGCCGACCACAATCGCTGCGTAATCACATTCCTCGGCTCGCCTGAGGAGGTCCGCGCATCGATGTTGGCTGGAGCACGGGCCGCTGTGGAGCTGATCGACATGAACAAGCACGAAGGAGTCCACCCGCGGATTGGAGCCGTGGATGTGATACCAGTCGTGCCAGTTTGCGAAGTGACGATGCAGGAAGCGGTGGGGCTTGGCCGGGCCATCGGTAAGGATATCGCCGAGGAGCTTCACGTTCCGGTCTATCTCTACGAAGAATGCGCCCTCAGAGAGCACTGCGTTAACCTGGCAGACGTGCGCAGGGGCGGGTTCGAGGGGCTGAAAAAGTCCGGGCTTACGGGCGACCGCGCGCCGGACCTGGGGCCGAGCAAGCTTCACCCAACCGCCGGCGCGGTCGTGGTTGGGGCACGCGGGCCACTAATAGCTTACAACATCAACCTTGCGACAAACGACGTTTCGGTGGCCCGCCGGATCGCCTCCAGAATACGCCGGCTCCGCGACTCAGGACAGGGGATGCCTGGTGTCAAGGCCATCGGGGTCTACCTGGCTTCGCGCGGAGTCGCGCAGGTGTCGTTCAATATCACCCGGCCGGACCTTGTGAGTCTCTGGGAGGTTTACTCGTTTGTCGAGCAGCAGGCGCGAGAGATCGGGGTCGAGGTGCTTGAATCCGAGTTGATTGGGGCGATTCGACAGGAGCATCTGCTGGACTCCGTCCGCGCGGCGATGAAGTTCGGCGAGCTTTCGGGAGACAGGGTGCTGGAAAACTGGATTCCGCGCCCGGGTCCTTGCTGAGGGTCAGGAGCTTCTTGGGCGGTGACTCTGGCCTATGGCGTGCAATAACGGGGCGGTTGGGCTGCGGGAATGTCGTTGGGCCGGGGCTTGTTGCCCCGGCCCATCATGGCTGGCGTGATAGAACGCAAAACGGGCATTTTTGGCGACTCGGCGCTCCTCGACGAAGCGGGAGAATCGCCGAAAACGCGCCCATTCCATCTGCTGCGGGAACGACTGTAGCATACTAACCCCGCGAGTCTGCAAGGCGCTGAGTTCCCGCAACATATTTGGGGGTGCCACCCTCACCCCGACCCTCTCCTGTGGAGGGAGAGGGAGTATTGCGCTGCGGGAATTGAACCGAGTGCGCCCTTGCCGGGTGGTCCAAGCCGGCCGTTCCGGCAGCCTACGAAAATCGCAACCAAGGCCGGCATTAGATGAAGGGAAAGCCCGGGAAAGCGCATAAGCACTAATTCAGTTGAACCCTCGCGACCGGTACAGAAAGGGAGGTGTGATACCAAAGATGCGGAGAAGAACAGTGGTTCTTGTCCTGGCGGCCGGACTGCTGCCTCTGCTCGCGGCGCAGGGCTTGTCAACATCTCACGCCGGGGGCCAATTGCTGGCCAACGGTCCGCTGCCACCTGTCGTAGTACCCGTCGATAATCCCATGACTGATGCCAAGATCAATCTTGGCAAGCAGCTCTATTTCGACGGGAGACTCTCTTCCGATGGCACGATCTCGTGCGCGAGCTGTCACAAGCCCGATGCGGGCTGGGCTGACAAGACCCCCGTCTCCGAGGGTGTCGGGCACCAGAAGGGTTCTCGCAACTCCCCGTCCGTCATCAATAGGGCGTACATAATGCCGCAGTTCTGGGATGGACGGGCGATCCACCTTGAAAAGCAGGCCGAGGGTCCCGTGCAGAACCCGATAGAGATGGATCTCACCGAGGAGCAGCTCGAGCGCCGCCTCAGCCTGATCCCCGGTTACGTGGAGCAGTTCCAGCAGGTGTTCGGCAGCAAGCCGACTATCGAGAACGTTGCCAAGGCCATCGCCGCCTTCGAGCGCACCATCATCGTCAACGACTCGCCTTATGACAAGTATCTCGCCGGCGACAGCTCTGCTATGAGCCCGGCGGCCCTGCGGGGAATGAGGATCTTTAACGGCAAGGGTCACTGCACCGCCTGCCACAGCGGGCCCGCGTTCAGTGACTCGCGCTTCCATAACCTTGGCGTCGGATATGTCGATGGCAAGTTCAAGGACGTAGGGCGCGCGGCGGTTACAAAGAATCCCGCAGATACAGGCGCATTTCTGACTCCCCAGCTGAGAAACGTGGCGGAGACGGCGCCTTACCTCCACGACGGTTCCGAGCCCACGCTCGAGTCTGTGGTCGAGTTTTACAACCGCGGCGGCAACGCCAACCCCTACCTGGACCGAGCCATGCTGCCCCTGAACCTCACCGATCAGGAAAAGAGAGACCTTGTAGAGTTTCTCAAGGCGCTTACCGGAACTAGCCCGCGTGCGACCGTGCCGCCCCTTCCCAACCCTGAGCTGACCGCTCAGAGGCTCGAGGAAATGATCAAAGAAGGAGGCGCCAAATGAGCAGGCTTCGAATAGTCACTTCATCGATTGTGCTGGGGGCACTGTTGAGCTATGCGCTTCCGTCCGAGGCGATCCCGGTCTTCGCGCGGAAGTATGGCTACAACTGCACCATGTGCCACTCCGCTTTTCCCAGGCTCAACGACTACGGCCTGAGATATCGCCAGAACGGCTACCAGCTCCCGGGCCGAGAGAACGAGGATATAAACGTGCTGCAGGCTCAGGCGCCGTTCGCCGGCCGCACCAGCGTTGGCTACAACTACGACCGCATCCGCAACGTACCCGGCGAAACCAGCGTGAACCAGTTCCAGGCGAACGGCTTGGATATCCTCTCCGGCGGCCTGTTCAGGCGGAACGTGGGGTACTTTATGATCTACACGCCCGAGATCAGAGGTTCCAGGGGGATCGTGCCCCAGGACGGTAACCTCGAGATGGCCAATGTCGTGTTCAGCAATCTGCGCTCGACATGGCTCAACATCAGGGTCGGACAGTTCGAGCCCGAGTATCTGCCGATCAGCGCCAAGCGGAGTCTGACGTATTCGCCTTACGAGATCTACGCGTTCGCATTCCCCTCAGGGCTGCCGCTCTCCGACACCCAGAGCGGGTTGGAGCTCTATGGTTACGGGCCGGGTGGATTCAAGTATGCCGCCGGCTGGGTTAACGGCTCCAACTCCAACCGCTCCGATGACTCCCCCGCCGATTTCTACCTACGTGGCGTCAAGATCTTCGGGCAAGGTGAGGGGCAGACCGTCGGACAACGTCTTGGCGTGCTGGGTTATTTCGGGCGTGCCAGGCCTGATCCCACCTTCCCGGTTACGACCAGGCAGAGCTTCAACAGGATCGGTCTCGACGCAAGCCTGAACTACAGGCAGCTCAACCTATCCTTGGTCTGGATGAAAGGCACTGACGATGCCGCACTGTGGAACGCGGCTTCCGACGTGGACTTCACTGGTGGGTTTGCCGAACTGATCTACCAGCCGGCATTTGACCTGGTCATGTTTACTCGCTGGGATGCGGTCAACCCCGACAACGCAAGTGGGATTGACGACATAAAGCGCTGGACACTCGGCGGAAGATACTATCTCTACGAGAACATCTCTCTGCACATGGAGTACTCGTATGCGAAGCAACGGAACCCTGCTGGTCCCGATGAAACCGAGAAGTTCTTCACCACGAGAATAGACTTTGCTTTCTAGTCAACCGAGCAGGTGGGGTCGTCACCGGCCCCACCTCTTACCCCACAGGACGTGAAGTTCCGCATCCGGCCATCCTTTAGATCGCCCGGGGCATGTTGCCCTAGGCGGAGGTGTAGCGGGCACGTTGCCCGCTTCTCTATGCTTGGCAGACGCCCCGGTGCCGGCTCTTGCCGTGGAGAACGGCCCCGGCTCCAGACGCATAGCGCACCCTCACGCCGACCCTCTCCCTTCGAGGGAGAGCAAGTCTTGCGCTGCGGGAATTGAACCGAGTGCGCCCTTGCCGGGTGGTCCAAGCCGGCCGTTCCCGCAGGATAGAGCGCGGCAGAACCCTGATGACAAATAGCGGTGATCGGTCGGGGTTTACATGGGGCCGGTGTTTTCGGTGTTCTCGCCTTATACCCTTGGCGGCGCAAGAAAAAGAAAGGCGTGGAGCACGCCGTTGTGCCCCACGCCCCTCCTTATTGGTGCCGGGAGCCGGCCCTAGAGTTGTATGTCCGCGTCGGATCTGGGCTTGATGCAGACTACCCCTCCGGTATCCAGCCCCGCAAGGCCTGTCACACCCTTCACGTACGTGACG
>JBMFPI010000045.1:0-14170 GCA_049969195.1 Armatimonadota bacterium | reverse complement strand
GATCGACGAAACCGTCGAGGCCGATACCTTGTAGCTAAGCACATCCTCCAGCACCTCGCCTACCCGCCTGGTCGATGGACCCGAAAGATAAGTCTCAAGTATCAGCTCTTGCGCCGGCTTGATCAGAAGACCCTTTGAGTCCCATAGACCATGCTCATAAGAACCATCCCGCAGCCTTGGAACCTCCACCTGAATCGTGCCATAAGGCGTCACCAGAGTCCGCAAATAGACGCCATTGCGATAGCCCCGCCGGCCATCCGACCGCTTATACCACCCCACGCCCAGCCTGCGGCTTACAGCATCCCGCAGGCTCGATTCCACAAACCACTTCAAACCCCTTGACTGAAACTCCCGGTAGCGACCCCATACACAAGACTCCCCACGAACCTCTCCCCAGGCCGCTATTGCCTCCTCGAACTCTTCGGCGTATACTTCTTTCACGGCGCGTTCCTCCTTCGACTGATTATTCATCCGCAACTTAGAAAGAGGGATGCGCCTTACCTACCTCAAAACCTTTTTACACAGAGGATGGTACGCTACCTGCGAGCTAGGCTGTTCCGCTAGAGGCATTTTCGGAGATTTTTGTGCGTGGTTGAGGCGCGTCGAATCGTCGAAAAAGCCAGGTCTGCGTTCTGTCGCAAAGACTCGGCGGCCCGACGGGAGGGTGCGCCAGGCGCGTCTTCGTGTTAGGTGGCCCTCGAACACCGTGGAAAGCTGTTGTGTGCCCAAAGGCGGCGCGGCCGGAACCCGAACAGCATGCCTTGGCGCGTGCCGCCCGTCAGCGCCCTTAGAGCGAGCGATAAGCAAAACCAGGGCTGGTCACATCTTGGCGTTGGCCAGGACCGATGCCCCCAGCGGCGTTTGCTGGACACCCACGATGGTGGCCTGCACGGCCGTGCCTACCTTACCGCCCGCACCGAAGATGACCACCATGGTTTCGTCCGGCAGATGCCCTATTCCCTCGTCCGCGCCGAGGCCTGCGCGGTCAATCACCACTTCAATCTCGTCCCCACGGCGGTAGTCCATTGCTGCACCTCCGGTCATCCACGCTGCGCTGTTTTCCTGCAGGCTTTTGCGATAGGCGCCGTCTCGGCGATTCTCCCGCTAGCAGCGCCGCATCGCCAGGAACGGCGGGTTTGCGTTCTATCGCAATAACCTCTCTTCCCGATAGGAATAAAGGGACATTGATGTTGTGCCCAAAGGGTTCTTCACTTTCAGCACAGCCAGCCTGCACCGTTCGTCGTGGTGCTCAGTACGCGACTGAGGCAGACGTATGATACGTCTGCCTCGACTGGTGAGTGTCGGTAGTGAGCATCCTGTCTCACGACAATCAACGCAACAAGCTTTCTTCCTTGCAGAGTAAACCATTGCCGCGCTGGTGACCGCATTATACCGCAGGCCCGGCGGCCAGCGCAAGATGCTCGCGAGCCGGCCTGTTGCTATAGGCGCGTTCTTGCAATGCTTCGGGGACAGCCCGGCGCAAGCTCAGCTCGTCAGGGCGCCGAGCCGAGTTCGCAAATCCAGGGTTGTGCAGCAGAGACCGAAAGCCCTGCGCAGTTGCCATGCGGTTGGACTCACGAGTTCCTGCAAAATCCTGAGCCGAGATGGGACTCATTTGGCCGTCACCGCAGCCCGCTCCTGTAAGTGGAGAGGGAACTCTACGTCCGGATGGGCCGGGGCAACATACCCCGGTCCATCCGGATTCTGCCATCTGGTTCGGGCTGTTGCGACGGACGCGTTCTCGGCCATTGTTCCGCTCAGTCTAGCAGAGTCGAGTCTACCAACACGGAGAGTTTGCGTTCTATCTCAATACCCCGCCAAGAGGGTTCCTCAGAGCCCACAGCGTTCTCTCAGTATTGACCTGAGCTCGTCATTGGAAAGCCCGTAGATGGACACCGTCTTCTCCCGGTTCTTCTCACCCGACACGATGTGCAACCGGCTCTTTCGCACACCCAATACGTCGGCCAGGAACTTCAGCACGGCTGCATTGGCGGCCCCTTCTACCGGCGCCGCCGTGATCTTGACGCAGAGCACATCGCCTCGCCAGCCGATCACCTCGTTTCTGGATCCGCGCGGCGTTACGTGCAGCTTGATGGTTGTGTTAGTCAGGGTCAACTCCTCATCAGCCGCTTCATAAGCTTGTCCGGATCGTGTCGGGGCCGGTAGGCGTCGAAAGCGACGAACAGATCGCCCTGGTAGACAAGCTCGCCCGCGTCACCTACCTCCACCCAGTCCCATACGTCGTCGTGGACCTCATAATCCCGCTCGACGCCATCCTCGCATTCAAAGAGAAGCACTTTCCGGGCCCATTCCATTCGCATCTCGAATGGGTCCATTTCCTGGGAGCCGAGCTTGTCTTTCACCACGGCACGCACCCTGGTCTTCTTCTGCCGCTTGCTGCGGATGTAAGGTCCCCAGCCCCTCATCAGTGCGTAGATCAGCACGTACCACATGCAGATGATCCACAGCACGATGAGTCCGATAACGATCCATTTGCCCATCGCAGGTACAGTCTACCATCCGGCCCGGCCGCGCGTCGAGTAGGTTGCCTTGGTGGCAATTGCGATAGGACAGAAATCCAGCGTTTTCGGGCATTTGACGTCCATCAACTAAGCGGGAGAATCGCCGAAAACGCGCCTTTGGCAACGGACACGCACATCGGGCCGGGGAATAGCGAAAGTTTATCACCCTCACCCCTGCCCTCTCCCGTCGAGTGAGAGGGAGTGTTGTTTGCGGATGGGCCGGGGTATGGTACCCCGGCCCTGGGTTTGCGTGCCGTATTGCCGGCGGAGGCCACGCGGCTACTGTTTGCTTCGCGGTTAGCGGGCAACGAGCCCCCTGGACCCGCGTCCGGGGCGGAAAGCCCCGGACGATCAGCTCGGCTGCATATTTCCCGCATAGCACACATGCTACCCGTCCGCTCTGCAAGGAACGGGCAACACGGCCGTTGCACGTGCACGGGAGGCCGCGTGCCCCGGAGGATCACGGTACTTGCAAAGGCTTCTGCACCAGAACGCCCTCCGGCGCGCGGTGTCACGTGCCGGCGGTGGCATGTGCCGGACGATCCAGACTCTCGCAGAGGCGCGGTGAAAAACGGGCCGTCCTACTGCAGGCGGTAAAGGCGTCGACTCCGCTTTGAGTCCTTCCGCCGTCTCAACTCGCCCCTGCCGCGATATCGACGGAGAGCGGGGCCGGCTAATGTGTCTACCGCCGGCAGTCCCTCAGCAGAGCGGTTCCAGGAACTTGATGCCCTTTCTGATGTCCTCGATCTGCTGTGGACCGCTGATCTCGCGCTCTATCGTGAGCGCGCCCCTGTACCCGAAGGATTTGAGCCTGGAAATGAACACCGGGAAGTTCACTCGACCCTCACCCAGCGGCTTCTCAACCCCGAGCTCGCCCGGTTTCGTGGGATACTCGCCGTCTTTCGCGTGAACTCCTTTCACGTAGGGTCCAAGGATGTCCAGTGCGTCCACCGGGTTCGCCTTGCCGTACATCAAGAGGTTTGCGGGGTCGAAGTTGACGCCCAGGTTATCGGTGCCGATGTCGGTCATGACGCGCAGGAGTGTAATGGGGGTTTCCTGGCCGGTCTCGAAACAGAACGTCAACCCGAGTTCGTGGGCACGCTTTGCTACCGTCGCCAACGCCTCGACCGTTCCGGCGTAGAGCGGGTCTTTGGGGTTCTCGGGGATGAAGCCGGCGTGGGTGGTCACCGAGGGCACGCCAAGTTTTGCCGCGAACTCTGCGCCGCGAATGAGTGCTTCGACTCTGATCTCCCGGGTCTCTGGGGGCACCAGGCCGATGGTGGCCGGCCCCTCGGTGAAGTTCCAATGAACCTTCCCGGGATAGCCCGCCCACAGCGACGTGATCTCCACGCCGAAGTCCTGCGCGGCAGATCTGACCGCGTCAAGGCTCTCGTCCGAATAATGCTCGGGCGACCAGCAGGCAAGCTGGCAATTGTCCAGCCCGAAATCGCGCACTTTTTTCATTTCCTGTCTGATGTCATGGCCGAGCGACATCATTACGCCAATTCTGAGCCTGTCAGACATGCTGTCCTCCGATTGATATTGGGTCAGTTTGCATTTCCGTCTACCGTTTGCGGAATTCCTGCGCAATGTCAGGCTGCTGCCTGCTTTGCGCGGCGCAGTAGATCGGTTGCAAAGGTGCGCCACTCGCTGCACGGGTAGCGCTCGAGAAAGCCTGAAAGAGTCTCGGCGGCGGCGCGTGCATCACCTATCGCACTGAGCTGAAGATGACCAATCTTCAGCAGCGACATCTGGGCCTCCGCGGAGTCCGGTTCGTCGCGGGCGATCCGCTCGAACGCCTCGATTGCAGGGGCGGTCTGGCCTGTTTCTTCCAGGTATGTGGCGAGGCGAAAGCGAGTCGCCGCGCTCAGACGGCTCGACGGCCAGAAGCCCGCCATCTCATCCGCTAACTGAAGAGCTTGTTCTTCCTTTCCCTGCGATATAAGAAGTTCGATTGCGACGTGGTAGCTGCGCAGGGAATCTTCCTTCTCGTCCAGGAGGGCCCACAGACGAGCAATCTCTGCGTGCGACTCGGCATTGTCGGGGTCGTATTTCAGCAACGCCTCGTGATTGGCGATGGCCTGAAGGAGATTGCCCTCAGAGTCGTGCCGTCTTGCCTGTTCGACAAGATACTCCCGCTCGCCGGGCAGCGCCATATTCGCCGCCAGCGCCACAACGATTCCGAAGCCGAACCCTCCCAGATGGCTCCAGTAACCGATTTGCTTCAACCCGATGCCGAGAATCTGGTCACGGTACAACCCGATAATCCCTAAAGCAAGCTGCAGTATCAGCCACGCCATAATTAGAAGCAGGGCTGGAATCTCGACTCCTCCGAACCGGAACACGCGCCTGTGGAACCGGACTGCGTAGATGCCCATCACGCCGGCGACCGCCCCCGATGCCCCGACCATCGCGCGGCTTGCGTAGTAAGCCGGCATCATCGCGTAGAGTGCGATAACCACGTGCAATAGCGATGCGGCGAAACACGCGCCGATGTAGAACATCACGTATTCCAGTCTGCCCATAACGCGCTCGACCTCGCGCCCAAACACATACAGCATCGACATGTTGAGTGCAAGGTGGGCGTAGCCGTCGTGGATGAATGTCGAGGAGAGAAGTCGTCCCACGCGAAACTGGTCGGGCACCAATCCGTACACGAGCACGTAAGTTTCGTAGTAGGACATGTCCCGCCGTGCGAGGTAGGTGGCCAGGCAGTTGATCAGGATTATGCCGATGGTAACAAACGGCACCTGCTGAAGCTCTTCTACGTAACGTTTCAGGTCCTTGGCGGCCATAGGAGTTTCTGAGATTATACAGCACCCGCAACGAGCAGACCAGCGTAATCCCTGAGGAGGTTTCAGTTCAGTCTTGCAGGCGCAAGCGCCCAGGGCCGCGCTATCGTGGACTCGAGTTCAGGAGGAAGGGGTCATACATAAGGAGTCTGCCACCCTCACCCCGACCCTCTCCCGTCGAAGGAGAAGGGGGTATTGTGCAGCGGGAAGTCAGGGTGCTGCAGAGTTGGCGGGTAGTTCAAGGGGGCTGTTCCTGCAGCATACAGCCCGCAGCATTCGATTCGATATTCTCAAAGTGGACTGCGGACAGGGAAGGGAACAGCCCGGCTAATGTCGCAGTTCAATCATGGGATCATTGGAGGCCGATGCGATAGAGCATTGTCGGGCGTGTTCCTGGCAACGAGCAACCCTGGTTGCGGAAGCCCACATCTCCAGAAACGGACGCTGTTGCGACAAAACGCAAGCGTCAGGCGTTTTGGGCGATTCAACGCTCCTCAAGCAAGCTGGAGAAATCGCGGGAGATGCGCCTATTGCGAGAGCCTCTCACCAAACAGGGGGGATTTTAGATGGGTCGTTGTATTGTCCTTTGCCTTCTGCTCGCGGCGACATTGGTGGCGCTGATATCCTCAGCCACAGCCGCCGATTACCTTGCGCCGGTTGTAGTAGCGAGGAAGCTGGCCGCTGGTGACGTCGCTTCCGCCGCCCGCCAGATATGGAACCTGCCAGTGTCGATTCCGCGGTTCGAGCATTATCCCTTCAGCTACCTGCCGGAACAGCAGACCGAAGTCCGCATTGCATATGACGACGCCAACCTTTATGCTGCCTTCCGGTGCTTTGAAGAGCAGATGGACAAGCTCAGCACCACTCGCACCGAGCGCGACTCGAGCGTGTGGAAGGACGACTCCGTCGCGATAATGCTTGATACCGACGATAACCCGGCCACATACTACCGGCTGATAGCTAACGCGGCAGGGGTACAGGCGGACGAGAAGGACGACCGCTACTCTCCGAAAAGCTGGGACGGCGAATGGAGCGTCCAGACTGGCAGGGAGAAAGACGCCTGGACCTTGCTGATGATTATCCCGTTCAAGTCGCTGGGGGCCGGCACTCCTCAGAAGGGATCCAGTTGGGGTGTTAACTTCAGCCGTGTGTGTGTGCCCTCGAAGGAGCAAAGCATCTGGACTCCGGTGAGCGGGGCTACGTATCAGCCCCATCTGTGGGGTCGGCTGGTGTTCCTCGGAACCGACGCCCCGATTGTCTCCGTCGGCCCGGATATCCCCGACCGAAACAAAGAGTTCGCGCCGTGCGGGTCCCGCGCGGCGGGCACTTGTGCTCCTCCGGCAACCCCGATCAGCGTGCCCGGGCCGCAGCTCGCCGAGCTCCGCATATCCAACCCGACCGGCCGTGAGCTCAAGCTGATAGCCGAGATCATCATAGACGAAAAGGTCAATGCACGACATCGCACAATAGTTCCCCCGGGCGATCACGTGTGGAAGCTCACCTACGTCTTTCCGTTCGAGGGCGAGCATCAGATCAAGATCGGAGTAATCGACCAGGACGCCGACCGCGTCATCATGCGCACTCCTCAACAGTGGGTCTACATCAAGAAGCACAGCGCACGCATCAAGCAGTTGCAGCGGATGGTCGCCGAAGCCAAACCGTATACCGATGCCGCGAAGAAAAATAAGGTGTTGGTGTCCGAGATGCTCGCGCGGTTGGCGAAGGAGGCGCAGGCCGCTGTCGGCGACAAGGCACGGTGGGAGAAGCTCAACGAATCCGTCAAGGCGGCAGAGAACGCGGTCAATCTGGCGCGATGTCTGTGCGCGGATCGGGAGGGTCGCGGTTACGTCCTTGGAGCTGCCAACTCTCTCACCAAAGTTTACCGCGACGAGATATTCGAAGGCACTTTCGGCAGGCCGGTCGAGATCGCCGCTGCGCGAAACGAGTTTGAGTCTGCGCAGGCGGTGGTGATTGCTTATGAGCGGCCGCTGAAGAACGTGGCGGTTTCAGTAACGCCGCTTGTTGGGCCGAGCGGTGCCGTGATCCCTGCGGAGAGCATTCGGCTGAACCTGGTTGACTGGGTCAAGACCTATCCGCCGAGATACGCGGTGGAGTACATTGGGTGGACTCCGGACCCGATCGTGGACCTCGTGCCTTTCAATGTGGACCGCGGGGGTCTGTGGCCTATCTGGATCACCGTGAGGCCGCCGAATACGGCCCCGGCGGGCGTATACCTCGGGAAGCTTGTCGTCAAGCCGAAGGACGCCCCGGAGGCAGCGATCCCCATCGAGCTGCGTGTCTGGGATTTCACGCTGCCTGTCAGGCCCGCGATGAAGACGGCGTTCGCGTTCTTCTCGCACGAGATGGACGCGTGGTACGGCGACTTCACGCCACAGATGCGGCGGACGTGGTATGAGTTCCTGCTCGAACATCGAATTAACCCGACCAACATATACTCAAAGACGCCCGTGCCCGCGCGCGAGGACATGCAGTTCTGCGTGGACCGCGGGCTGAACGCGTACACGCTGACCTGCACGTGGGGCAAGGAGGGAGAGGCACTCCAGAAGCTTCTGGAGATGATCGGCGACGAGTGGAAGTTTCTCGAAGATCACGGATGGACCGATCTGCCCTACGTCTACGGCTTTGACGAATTGGGCCCCGACAAGTATCAGGAGCTCAGGGACACGTACGGAGCGATCAAGAAGGCATTCCCCAAACTCCCCACCATGACTACCGTGCACCCGAACCCATATCTGAAAGGCTACGTCGATATCTGGGTGCCCTTAATTGCCAACTGGGACCTCAAATCGCACCTGGAGTATACGAAGGCGGGCGATCAGGTGTGGTGGTACGTGTGCTGTCACCCGTTCCATCCGTGGCCGAACTTCTTTATCGACTATCCCACAATCGACTCGCGCATCGTCTGGTGGATGAACTGGAAGTACCAGGTTCCCGGCTTCCTCTACTACGCCATTAACCTGTGGGACTGCAATTACAAGACCGAAGACGTCACCGAGCACCCGGACCCGGAAGCGAGAAAGGCAATCGAGCAGGGTAAGCGCTGGCCGGAGGTGCCGTGGAACCCTTTCAGTTGCGCCACATTCAGCGGCGACGGGCAGCTTGTGTACCCGGGTCCGAACGGAAAACCGTACAGTTCAATGCGGTTTGAGGCGATCCGCGACGGCATCGAGGACTACGAATACTTCCATCAATTGCAACTGCTCGTCGATAAGCACGCCAGGATCCAGGACGTCCACCCGGCACTTCTTGTCAACGCCCGAAAGCTGCTGCGCGTGCGGGACGATGTGGTCGCCTCCACTACAAGCTATTCCCTGGACACAGACAGGCTCTACAAAGCAAGGGCCGAGGTAGCGGAGATGATAGAGAAGCTGGGGTCCCGTTAAGCTGTTCCACTCAGCTTGCCGATTGGGTAGCTGACTCCCCGGTTGAACTCGCCCCGCGAGGCGTCTTCGTACTCGGCCTCGAGCGCCTGTATGACGTCGAGCCAGTCGCAGATGAGCGCACACCGGCCCGTGACAACGCGAAAGGGCGCGCGATGCGACCGGTCGACGGCCCGGATGTCGCGGTAGAGGCCCAGCGCGCGGGACATGTGCTCCAGGGCTTCGGCGTCGTCGCCGCGGGCGTGCGAAAGCGCCGCCCTCAGCCGCTCGACGTAGAACTCCCCCAGCCTACCCATGCAAAACGCGTCTCTGGCGAACGAGGGCAGCTCCTTCTCGCCCGAGGCGCTTCGCATTCCCTTCTCCCCGGCCGAAACCGCCTGTTCTGCCAGGTCCGCAAGCTCTTCGATCAGCTCATCCGGGCCGTAGGCGTTCTCGGGAGTGCCGGAGGCAACGTATTCGGCCAGGTGGACGACCCGATCGCCCGTGATCTCGTGCCACCAATCGCGGCCCCAGAACACGGGCTGATCGTCCAGATGTAGCATATCTTCTACGGAAAACAGGCGCGGCGGGGCGGCCTGTTGTGCCGCGAGCATTGGTTCCTCGCAGGTGCCGTAGTCCCGGATTGAGCAGAACTGCGGATGCCACTGGTTCTGCCTGTCGCCGGCGAAGTAGAGCGCCAACAGCTCCATAATCCGCGATGCTGCCTGAAATCCCGGTATGAGCTTCTGGTTTCGCAAGAGCCATCTTGGGCGGCCTTGGTCGAGGAGTCGCTCTAGCCCGCTTCCGCCCCAAATGCTGTACCACACCAGATCGCGCTGGAACTGGTATCTGAAACCGGTGTCGGACGTACCGGGCCATTCATATAGCGACAGCGGGTGCATCGAAAAGCCGGCGCATCCTAGATCCGCCAGGTTCTCCAGTATGGCCTCGGCAGTTTCGTAACTGAAGCTGGTCCAGGGCTCGAAGTTAGATATCCAGAACTCGGCGGCCACGCTCGGCGCGCCGGCCGCTTCGACCCATCGAGTGAACATCGGATCTGGGTTCGGATCGACCAGGTGTTCCCAAGTGTACTTGATCGAGTAGGTTATGGACCTGTTGCCCCGGCGCTTGATGCCGGAAACAAACTCCTCAGGCTCACCGCACCAGCCGCGGATGTAGAGCGCAGCGTCGGGCCTGACGGCGTCCAGGGCGTCGACTACGGCCTGTTGGAGAAACTCGGCCCGACGCCCCGAAACCGCTTCGCTCGCGTCGGCGAAGACACCTGCGACCTGCGGATAAGTCGAGAGGAACTCGCGGACGCAATAGTGTGTATATTCGAGCGCCAGGTCGGTCGGCACGTATGCGCCGTGCTTATCCCGCGCTTGCGCGGGGATGCCCCGCGATTCGAGCATAGGCCGGGGGTAGTAGATTGAGAAAAACAGCAGGTAGGGCGCGATATCGTACTCGACGGCCGTGTCGAATACCCAACGACACATCCCCTGATATGCGCGCAGGTCCTCCTCTGCGATCACGCGCGCCTCCGGGTACGCGGGCAGATCGACCATAAACGGGAACGGATGGGTGTTCGCGAACACGATTGCGTTGAAGCCGCACGAGCTCATCGTCCGGAACATCTTTTGCCAGACGCTCTTATCGAAGAACCAGCGGTTGTTGGCGTACGCGAACGGTTCGTCGAATGCTCTCCAGGTACCGCTCGCGAACGGAAGCCAGGTCCAGAGGGCTCGAAGCATTCTACTCCCTCCATAAGATCGTTGCGACAGGCGCGCTCTCGGCGAATCTCTCGCCTAATGAGGAGCCTCGAATCGTCGAAAACGCCAAGTCTGCGTTCTAACGCAGCGATCTCGTCTTCCGAGGATATGTTCGCGGGCGGCAGGGATGATTCCTCAGCAGGTTCGAAATGACTTTCCCGCCACACCGCGCGCTTTCCGCACGAGGACAAAGCTGCAATGTAACCTGGGGTATACAGGCTGTTGCGATAGGCCCGTTACCTCCGATTCTCCCGCTCACTTGATGAGCTTCGAATCGTCGAAAGTGCGCGGGTTTGCGTTCAATCGGCACAAATTCGGGGGAATGAAGGATTTGGGAGACACTTCCTGAATCCGGTTCAGGATGGCGGGGCAGTGGGCGTTTGCGCTCGCTGGGCTGAACTGATACAGGATTGATTGCCCATTGCGTTGAAGGTTACAAATGGAGGAATAACGATTTAGCTATGCGAGTTGGACGCTTTTTTCTTGCAGTATTCGTTCTGACTGTCCTGCTCCAAGCGTCGGTTGGAGCGTGGACGACGCCCGTGGCGATCTCCCCGGCGGGCGACACGGAAACATCTATCCCGAGGATCGCACGGGGTTCGGATGGCAAGATGCTGGTTACTTGGCGGCGGAAGTTCCCGGACTGGCGGCTATTCTACCGGGAACGCTCCGCTGCGGGTGTATGGGGGCCTGTGGAGACGGTCTCGGTGCCCTGGTCCGAAAGGCCGGATATAATCGAGGATCCTCTAGGACGGCCTCACATGTTCTACGCCGGGACAGGCGCAGGAGGGAAGACGGACCTGTTTGAGGCGGTCAGGTCGAGTGGGACCTGGACCGTCACGCAGTTCACCAATACCGACACCATCGACGAGGACTATGCCCGTCTCGGGATCGATTCGCTCGGTCGCATCCATCTTGTCTACACAAAAAACACCGACGTTTACTACCGTGTCTGGAACGGCTCTTGGTCCGCCGAAACATACCTGGGCCGCTGCGAGAACGCCTACTACCATCGGCCGGATATGTGCGTCGCCCCCGATAATACCGTGCACGTCACCTGGCAAAACCGGACGACTTTTTACTATCGCAAGTTTAACGGCTCGGTTTGGCTGCCCGCACAGGTCATCGGGACTACGACAACCGACAACTTCTTTGCCTACGGCAAGATCGCTGCGATATCAGCCACTCAAATTGTCGCGGTTACCTTTGATCAGCTCTCGTCCGCGGTCCTGAAGTGGACTTGGTCGGCAGATGGCGGCGCGACGTGGGCGCCGCTTGCATATCTGAACGACGGGCACTATCCCAACCTCGACGCCTGGAACGGCAGCGCGCATCTGGTTTATGAATGGGCAGGGGGCAAGTCGATAGGCTACCGTCGGTGGAACGGGTCCTCCTGGACTTCACCGGAGCACGTCACGCCTGACACCAGTTGGCAGGGATGGCCGGATGTCGCCGCCGACATCTACGGAAATGTCCACGTCGTGCTCGACGACGAATCAACCCGAGTCGACTACGTAACGAGCTCTCCGGATACGATCCCGCCTCAGCCGGTTTCGGGATTGGCTGCTGCCGAGGGTGACGGCTCGGTCAAGCTTACCTGGAATAATCCGCCCGACCCGGACTTCCAGGGTGCAATGGTCAGGGTTAAGGTTGGCAGCTATCCGGTTGGCCCGACGGACGGCAGCCTTGTGGGGGATTACCTGGGCTCCCCGGGCTCGTCCGGCTCGTGCACCGCGAATGGGCTGACGAACGGGACGACGTATTACTTCGCCGTCTTCGCCCACGACTCAATACCGAACTACTCCGCCGCGTCACACATAAGCGCAATGCCGCATCAGATGGCCTGCCTGGAAGCAAAGCGGCTGAGCGACAACACGTGGGTGAAGTTGACCGACAAGGTGGTCACGTTCACGTCTACGGCGCAGGGGTTCACGTATGTGGAAGATCGTGACCGCACGAGTGGCATTCGGGTCGCGTCAGCGAGCTCGGCCATAGCGGTGGGCGACAGAGTGACCGTCGAGGGAAACGTGACGACCCGCATTCTCAGCGGTGTGGCTTCGGAACGACAGATATCCTCGGCGACGCTCACTAAGACGGGCACAGGGCCTGTCAGGCCCGTTGTGCTGAAGTGCCTCTCGGTTGGCGGCGGCCCCGCAGGGCCCCTGGTTCCGGGCGTAGTCGGGGGTATCGGGCTGAACAACATCGGCCTGCTGGTCAAGATCGCCGGCCGGGTGACCTCGAAGCTCAACGACACGTTGTGGGTTGATGACGGCAGCAAAATAGCGGACCCGTCCGGAAAAACCGGCGTGCTGGTGAAATGTCCCGACACAAGCATACCGGCGAATGTGGGGGATTTTGTCAGCGTCGTCGGAGTCGTCGAGGGGAGCGTGCCGGTAGGGTATCCCGGTAACCGACGCCAGATCAGGATCCGCACATACGCTGACCTAACGGTCTTCCCGTAGCAGGGCGCCAGGATGTTGCTAACGCAAGACTGAACTGATACGTCGCAACGACCTCGGGGGTCTAACCCTCGGAGAAAAAGATGGTTCCGAACCGCCTGGGCACATGGAATCGCGGCGGGTCGAAAAGCGGCGGCGACCACGCCTGGAACTCCTTCGGGGGCGGCGACAGATCGATTCGGAACAGGTTGCCGCGCCACCGCTCGCCCGGTATCGGGGTAGAACGGCCTAGGGACTTGAAGGGGATAGCCAACTCAGCAGTCCATCCGCGGTCGACGTCGTCGCGGTTGTCCAGAGTTCCGTCTACGCAGACCGCACTCGCGGCTCCTTCGCAATTCCACCCGAAGTTGGTCCCCTCGGCGGGGTTCAGCCCGTCAGGGTTGACTATGAATGCGTCGAAAAGCACATTGCGTGGGCTGACGTTGAACTCGAAGTAACGGTACAGGCTGCAGTCCGGGTCGAGAAACGCCTCCACGACCTCTTCGCGAAATATCAGATCATCGCGCTGAGTCATCGTGCCCCAGATGTCCTGATCGACACAATCAAACGCGATATAAAGCCGCTCGCTGTCCCAGCACATCCCGGCGGTAGTGAACTTGACGCATTTTCCGCCGGTTACGCTGTCGACGAGCTTCACGAGGGGCGCAACTTTCCAGGCCTCGTCGTCCAGTCGGCCGTCCACAACAGGTGGTCGGCACACCCTCGGGCACACGTACACCGGAAGCGATCCCGACGCCACAACCGCGGCAAGACCGATTATTGCAAGTGTTTCCATCGCAATGATCTCGACCCCGTCGTCCTGAACTTGATTCAGGATCTATCCTCTCGGCCTTTGGTTGCCGAAACAAGTTCAGCACGATGTGATTCCGGCAGAACTAAACTGTCTTGTTAGACTCAGACTTATTGTCGGCGTCGTTGAAGTCCTCTATAATCTTGAGCGATAGAGGCTCGGGAGGAACGGATGGAGATTCTGAACACGATTTGCGCGGACCTGGAGCTGATGCGAAAGCAAAAGCCGCTGGTGCACAACATAACCAACTATGTGGTGATGAACGAGACCGCCAACGCGATTCTGTGCCTGGGCGCTCTGCCGATTATGTCCCACGCGGCGGAGGAAGTCCAGGAGATGGTCGGAATCGCAAGCGCACTGGTTCTCAACATAGGTACGCTCTCTCCTGAGTGGATCGATGCCATGGAGCTCGCGGGCAAGAAGGCCAACGAGAAAGGCATCCCAGTGGTGCTCGACCC
>JBMFPI010000044.1:0-14340 GCA_049969195.1 Armatimonadota bacterium | reverse complement strand
GGGGTGGATTACGATCTTGTGTTCTCACCGGAGCGGGTCAAGAGTCTGCTGGTGCTCAAGCATCTCTTCGACAACCCCAAGATAGTCGGAGGCATCACTCCAGCCTCTGCCGGCCGCGGAGCGGAGTTCTACTCGACATACCTGGGTGCGCCCGTGATCAACGTGGGCACGCTGGAAGCCGCCGAGCTGGTCAAACTCGCGGGGATGATCTATCGGGACGTGAACATTGCCCTCGCCAATGAGCTGGCCACGTTTGCGGAGTGCATCGGGGTGGACTTCGAAACAATCCGTGCGGCGGCGAATACCGATGGTGAAGCGAACCTGCTTCTGCCGGGGATTGGCGTCGGGGGACACTGTACGCCAGTGTATCCGTATTTTCTGATAAGTGAGGCCAGAAGTCGGGGAATCCCTGTCGAGCTTGCCGAGCTTGGGCGCAAGATCAACAGTGCCCAGCCCCGCAAGATACTCAACAAGATCGGGGATGTTTCCGGCAAACGGTGTGTGATCCTAGGGGTGAGCTTCAGACCGCAGGTCAAAGAAAGCGCTTACTCACCGGTGTTCGCGCTTGCCTCGGAATTGGAGATCCGCGGTGCTAGCGTGACCGTCCACGATCCGCTTTATACCGAAGAGGAGATACGCCGGCTGGGATTGGTCCCGGGTCAGATAGAGGGCAACGAGATAATCATCCTGAATACTGCCCACGATGCCTATCTCAACTTGGACTTCGCAGATCTGGCGAAAAAAGGCCTGAAATGCGTGGTGGACGGTCGGAACGCGTGGAGAGTGGATGCGGTTGTAGCTGCTGGCCTTCGGTACATCGGCGTCGGCCGCAGCACTAGATAATAGCACGAAGCAGTTGGTGCCGGATGAATGTGCTGGTCGTCACGAACATGTATCCGTCTGAAACGCGCCCATATCTGGGCGTCTTCGTGCGGGACCAGGTCGAGGCGCTTCGGGCTGCGGGCGTTGATGTGGACGTCCTGCACATCGACAATAGCAAGAAACTCAACTATTCTCGCGCCATCCCGGAACTATGGCGCAGGATCAGCCGAAAACGCTACGACCTCATCCACGCTCACTACGTACATTGTGGATGGATAGCCCGAATGCAATTTCGGCTTCCGGTCGTCGTAACCAGCCACGGGTCCGACACGCTTGGTCACGAGGGTTGGTTTCTGCGCCTGCTTCACCCAATGGTTGACGCGATGACAATTACATCCAGAGAGAACCAGAAGAGAGTTGGCCTGCACGACACATACCTGCTGCCTTGCGGGGTTGATACAGAACTCTTCAAACCGCAGGATCAACGCGAGGCCAGGCGCGAGCTCGGTTGGGCGCCGGATCGCAAAGTGATGCTTTACGTCGGAAGAGACTCCCCGCTCAAACGCCTCGACGTGTTGCGGGAAGCGCATTCGATAGTGTCCAGCCGGCGAGACGACGTAGACCTAGTTCTCGCGACAGCGGTGCCCCACGACCAGATTCCCGTGTGCATGAACGCCGCCGACGTCTTCGTGTTTGCCTCCGAGACTGAAGGAGCTCCGGTAGTCATTAAGGAGGCCATGGCATGTAATCTCCCGATAGTCTCCGTCGATGTCGGCGACGTGCGCGAGCTGATTTCCGACCTGGATCAGTGCTTCATCTGTGAGAGAACGCCGGAGTCCATGGCTGAGTTCGTGCTGCGCGTGCTCGAAACTGATCGCAGAAGTAACGGTCGGAGGATCGCTCAGGAGTTCGGCAATGATAGAATAGCTGCGAGGTTGATCGAGATCTACCAATCGGTTCTGATGAAACGGTCGCACAACCGACTGTCGTAGCGGCACGTGGGTTCTTTTCTGCTTCGAAACTGAAACGCAGGAAAAATGCCCGACGTTGCGGAAAATACGGGAGTAGGTTCGTTTTCGCACATCGGCAGTAACTTCCCGGCGCGTTGGTACGGAATAAAACATCCAGCCAGGGACACACTACAAGGAGCGCATATGTCTCAAGACAACGTAATCATCGGGGCCAACTCGCGGGTTGACGAGACGGCCGTGCTTGGCTATCGCACCGGGCGCAAGATCAAGGATTACGTCCTGCGCATCGGCGATGACGCCACTATCCGGTCGGGGACCGTGATCTACGGCGGAACCACCATCGGCAGGGGCCTCGCTACCGGCCACAACGTCACCATACGTGAGGAAAACGAAATCGGCGACAACTTCCAGGTCTGGAACTGTACCACGATCGACTACGGCTGCAAGATCGGGTCCAACGTCAAGATCCACTGCAATTGCTACGTCGCTCAATTTACCGTTATTGAGGACAACGCGTTTATGGCCCCCGGGGTCACGATCGCCAACGATATCCATCCGGGATGTTTGCACTCGGCCGAGTGCATGAAAGGCCCGTACATAGAGGAGGGTGTGGAAATCGGGGTCAACGTGACGATCCTACCCTTTGTGCGCATCGGCGCTCACTCGCTGATCGGGTCCGGAGCGGTTGTCGTAAAAGATGTTCCACCGGAATCGGTGGTTGTCGGGAATCCTGGCCGTGTTATTTGCAGTATACATGATTTGAAATGCCAGACGGGTTTGACCGACAGGCCGTACAGCCATTTGCTGCACGGTCGGTGATGGCGGAAAGGGATGGAATGGTTCCCCTCATTGATCTGAAGATTCAACATCGATCTATCGCGGCTGATATTGAAACCGCGATCAACAACGTGTGCCAGAACACCGCCTTCATACTCAGCGACGAGATGAAGGCATTCGAGAGTGAGTTCGCAGCGTACTGCGGTGCCAAGCATGGCATTGGGGTCGCAAACGGCACGGAAGCTCTGTTCCTGGCTATTAAGGCGCTCGGCATCGGAGAGGGCGACGAGGTCATTGTCCCGGCCAACACGTTCATAGCTACGGCGGCTGCCGTGTCGCATGCGGGGGCGACCCCGGTCTTTGTCGATTGCGACCCAGAGACCTACTGCATCGACCCCGACAGGATCAGCGCGGCCATAACCCCCAGAACCAGGGCGATCATGCCCGTCCATCTCTACGGACACCCGGCGGACATGGACGCCATTCTGTCGATCGCGCGTTCCAACGGCCTGAAGGTTATCGAGGATTGCGCCCAGGCGCACGGCACCCACTACAAGGGCAGACAGGTGGGGGCCATAGGTGACATTTCCGGGTTTAGTTTCTACCCCAGCAAGACCCTTGGGGCTTACGGCGATGCGGGGATGGTGCTCACAAACTCCGACGAGCTTGCCGACAAGCTCAGGCTTCTCCGCGACAACGGTCGAACGACCTGGTACGAACACGCAATCATCGGTTACAATTCGAGGCTCGACGGCATTCAGGCCGCGATCCTCAGAGTCAAGCTCAGGCATCTGGAGAAATGGGTCGAGGCCAGGCGTGCGCACGCGAAGCAGTACCAAAGTTTGCTAAGTGGAATTGAGGGGATCAATATCCCGACAGAGAAAGACTACGCGCGGCACTCCTACTACGTCTACGTTGTCCGCGTCCGGAACAGGGATGCGTTCATGGCGGCACTTAAGGAGAAGGGGATCGGATCGGGGGTTCACTACCCGGTTCCGCTGCATCTGCAGCCCGCGTTCGCTTTCCTCGGCGGAAAAGAAGGGGATCACCCGGTTGCGGAACGCTACGCAAAGGAGATCGTCTCGATCCCGATGTTTCCGGAGTTGACGGAGCAACAGGTTGCCGAGGCTGCCGCGGCGATCAAAGAAGCCGTCGCCGCGTAGAAGCACTCTCCTCGAAAAAAGCGCCGCGGGATACGCGCCGTGGCAAGACAGCCTGCCCGCAAAGAGGCAGGAGGAGACAGAGATTGTTGTGGTAGAATGCAACCGCGAGGTTCGTGGCGATTCGACGATGCTCAACGAAGCTAGAGAATTGCCGAGAGCGCGCATGTCGCAACAGTCTGAGACAGAGGTAGTGTGAAATGGCGACCGTTGAGGGCGCCGCAGAAGGCGAGAAGGCCGGTCAGGTGGTTGAGGTCAGGCCGATCAAACCCTACAGGTCGAAGCGAGCGCTGGACTTGATCGCAGCGTCGATCGGCCTGGTTCTTGCTGCGCCGCTTGCGGCCATTCTGGCGCTCTTGATCAAGCTCACCAGCCCGGGTCCGGTTCTTTTCAAGCAGACTCGGGTCGGCAAGGACGGGCGCCATTTCGTTCTGTACAAGTTCCGCAGTATGCACGTCGGCAGCGATGACTGTCGCCACCGTGAGTACATCAAACTTTTCATTGAGGGTCGTGACGAAGAGCTGCGCAAGCTCCAGGGCGACAAGAAGCTCTACAAGATGACCTCGGACGACCGCGTCACCTTCATCGGTAAGTTCCTCAGGCGCACCAGTCTGGACGAACTGCCGCAACTGGTGAACGTTCTGCGCGGCGAGATGAGCATGGTCGGGCCTAGACCGCACTTGCCGTACGAGGTCGAGCTCTACAAGGACTGGCACCGTAGGAGGCTTGAGGGAATGCCGGGCATCACCGGATGGTGGCAGATTCACGGGCGCAGCCGAGTGCCGTTTGACGAGGCTGTCCGGATGGACCTGTGGTATCTGGAGCATCAGTCGCTCATCCTGGACATCCGTATTATGCTCCGGACCATCACCAAAGCGACGGTCGGAAGAGGCGCCTGCTGAGTGGACCTGATCTCTCCGGCGCGCTATGCTTGACCGGCGGACCGCGCATCGGTCCGCGGATTTCAAAAATCGAGGAGTGAATATGAGCATACGAATCGGCGTCGTTGGGGCCGGTTACTGGGGACCCAACATTATCCGCAACTTCTACCAGATTCCTACGTGCGAGATGGCGGTCTGCTGCGACCTGGACGAGAAACGCCTCAAGCACATGAAGACCCTTTATCCCAGCATCCGGACGACTACCAACTATGATGACATCGTCAACGATCCGTCCATCGACGCGGTAGCCGTGTGCACGCACGTCAGCGCGCATTATCCGCTTGCCAAGAAGGCGCTCGAGGCCGGTAAGCACGTTCTGGTGGAGAAGCCGTTTACGGCAAAGGTGGAAGAGGCCGAGGAACTTGTTTCCCTGGGAAACAAGAACGGCTGCATCATTATGGTGGATCATACGTTCGAGTACACCGGCGGCGTCAACAAGATGAAGGAGATCATCGAAAGCGGCCTGCTGGGCGACGTACTTTACGTGCACTGTTCCCGCCTGAACCTTGGGATCTTCCAAAAGGACATCAACGTCGTCTGGGACCTGGCTCCGCACGATCTTTCGGTGATACTCTACGCGACGGGCCTCAAGCCGGTGTCGATTCGCACGGTCGGTATGAAGCTTCTTCACCCGAAGGTCGAGGACGTTGCGTTTGTCACGCTCAACTGCGGCAGCGCGAGCGCGGTGATCCACGTAAGCTGGGTCGACCCGCTCAAGATTCGTAAAGTCAGTGTCGTCGGCACCAAACAGATGCTTGTGTATGATGACCTGGACCCGCTTGCCAAGATTCAGATATACGACAAGGGTGTCGACAAGCCCCCGCATTACGACACCTTCGGCGAGTTCCTTTGTTCATACCGTTACGGAGATATCCATATACCCAGACTGCAGGAAGCCGAGCCCCTGAGCATAATGTGCAAGCATTTCCTTGACTGCATCGAAAACCACAAGACGCCCAGAAGCGACGGCGAGAGCGGCCTGCGTATGGTCCGGCTCCTTGCCGCTTCCGACGAATCGATCGCCCGGGGCGGCGCTGAGGTGAAGGTCACGGTTTAGCGGTGCGGTCCCGGCCTTGCGCGACCATCCTGACTGCGCTGAGAGTAATGCGCTGCGCGAATCGAGTGTATCGTTGATCGTCCGGGGCATGTTCGTATGTTGCGGGAACTGAGCGTCGTGCAAACTTGCTGGCTTTTTTGGCGGAGTCGTTCTCGCAGCATACAACGGCTTTTCTTTCAGGCTGTAATCGAAGGCGCATAGAACGTGCCTGTCGCAACAGCTCGAGCCATTGCCGCAGCACAGAAAAGAGAGCCAGGAGGAATTTTCTTTCAGCGCATCCTCTTGACAGTGGTGGAATCATACGATATATTGAGAACAGGAGAGCAGCGACGGGCGGTTGCTGCAGAGGGGGCAGTCAAAGTTAGGCCCGACCGCACAGATTCCCCACCAGTCCGCTGTCTCTACTCAAGAGCAACAACACAAAAGTACCTACCAGTAGGAAAGGAGGGAAAAGATGAAAGTCAAGATCGCAATCGCGGTCGTATGTCTGCTGTTCGCCTTGGCGACAGCCGCTTCCGCGGTGACCCAGTACATATGGGAGACCAACTTCGCCTCCCTGGGCTGGACAAGAACCCTGGTTCAGGGTCCCGAGCCCGGCCAGTCGTGTGGGTTCAGAGGAGGCCCGACGTACCCGCAGGGTTGTCTGCCGGATGACGCGGAAGGTGTGCATCCCAGCCCGAAGAAGTCACAAAGCAACTCGCTGGCCTGGGCCGGACTGGGGAACAACTTCTTCGAGGGCAGAAGACTGGCCGATATCAACCACTTCCGCATCCGAACCACCGGCTACGAAGGCGACGGCTCCGAGTGGGAGCCACCGAGCGTCTACCTGCAGGTCAGCAAGGACGGCACCAACCAGCGCAACATCAGGTTCCTGCCTTACGCGTCGTACGGTAGAGGTACTGCGAAAACCTTCTACGAGTACGACATGATAGGACCTAACGCGAAGTGGTTCTGCATGGTCGACGCGGCCGTCAGGACCTGGTCGCAGGTGCTGACTGCATGGCCGAACGCCATCTTTGACAGCACGGTGACGGTCCCGCTTCCCAGCGGCATGTCCTTCAACGTTATGGACGGGTGCGCCATCAACCAAGAGATCAAGTACGGTTCCTCGGCGCGCGGCACTGTGGACTGGGTCGAGATCGGGTTCACCGACGGGACCTTCTACAAGTTCGACTTTGTCGTGGTTCCCGTTGCGGAGCCGGGCAGCCTGCTCGCGCTTGGAACCGGTCTGATCGGACTTCTGGGTATCGTTCGGCGCAGAAAGTAAGAGGGGGCCAGTCTGCGCCGAATGAATACACTCTGATTGGATTGTCGGGCGTCCGTTCTCCGGAAGGGACGCCCCTTTTTACCTTTTTACAGCTTTACAGTCGGTACAGTACTCGAGCATCGCAGGAAAAAGAACTGGAGGGGATACTGATGAGGAAGACTTTAGGACTGTTGCTTCTGCTGGCGGCGGTCGTCGCGTCGGCTTCGTTCGCCGACACGATATCTCAGACGATCACCGTCTACAACGACCCGAACCTGCCGGGCTATCCCCCGAACGCCGGGGATTACGGTTGGATTACCGCCAAAGGTCGTCTGTCCTCGGGTGGCGCCTGGAGCTGGCTGAGCCTGCCCGGCCCGAGCTCCGTAGTCTGGTCGCAACTTGCTGAGGGGGGATCTCCTTCGCCGCCAGGAGCTATCTACTTCAAACACGGGACCGGTTACAATAACATCGATCAGACGTGGATCGGCACGGATAACTACGTTGGAGTGAAAGCCTCCGACATCACTCGCCTTTCGTACTACACCTACACTACCCTCAAAGGGTTCCAGACGAACAACTGCAATGAAGGCGATTGGGGCTGGAACGTTAGGCAGCCTGTCCAACTGCAGATTTCGTTCAAGAAAAGCCCCACCGACACTCAGTATATCCATCTGATGTTTCGTCCCTGGGGTCTGAAGGGCGAGCGCAGGACCTTTTACAGCTACGAAGTCTGGCAGTACTGGGACTGCTTGGCCCCGGACGCGGTATGGTGGGACGGCCTTCCGGAAAACGGCGGCTCACAGGAAGGAAGCTACGGCAACTGGGACTACTTCTTCAACCCCGTAACCGGAAAGTATCCAGACGCGGTGATCGCGGCTCCTTGCGATACGCAGTATTACGGCAAGTGGGGCGAGAACGAGTGCGTGGGAGATATGTACAGAACCGGCTCGGGCAAAAGCCTCAACCTTGTCGTCGGAGCTCGTGCTTTCTCGGTGCAGTTCCCCGGCGACCCTGGGACGACGGCCTGGTGGCAGGAGTCCGACTACTTCGAAGGGTACGCGGACAACCTGACTATCGGAGTTCGGGATAGCGAGGGCAATATCACCGAAACCACGTGGGACTTCGAGCGATACAACCCTGCCTACTACACCTGGATCGGCGGGACCTACGCGCTTAAGAACAAGGATCGTACAACCGTCGCGGTGATTGGCAACGCACGCTATAGGCAGTACTTTGTGATGTGGGGTAAGGTTGTGGACGCTTCCGGTGCGCCCAACAAGTTCACCATCGACGACGGCTCCGGAAATCCGGTGCTCGTCGTTGCCAGCGGTGGTGACGGCTTCGTGATGCCCGACGATTACGTCAGAGTCGAGGGCGCCGTTTCCAAGAGGCGCGCTCCTTGTCCGCAGTACCAGATCGGATACTACTTCACCGCTAAGCCGGAGGGTGTGCGCATTCTCAAGTACTCCTGGGAGCCGTAAACAGAGGTCGTTGCGATAGAACGCAAACCCGGCGCTATCGCAACATTCTCTTGAACGGGGCGCTGCGGGCTCAAACAACCCGCGTCGCCTGTTGCAATCTGAATACCGCCCTAACAGCCGGGCTCCGTTTCTGGGGGCGGGGAACATGTGATCTACAGCGGGGCGAAGGATTTGGTGTCGAGACGCAATTCTTCGCCCCGCTTTGTCGTGTTCGTTGCGACGGAACACAAACCCGGCGTTTTCGGCGCTTCGATGCCCATCGACCACGCTACGGAATTGCCGAAGAGACACCTGTCGCAACAGCTCGAAACAAGACCCTCTCTTCCGTCACGAGAGTCCATCTGAAAACAAGTCTCCCTCTCCCTCGACGGGAGAGGACAGGGGTGAGGGTGAGACCCTTCAGGCCCGGTTTTGTGTCGGGGTTGTTGCGGGTACAACGCGAGCTTGGCTCCTTCGGCGACTCGAGGCTCGTCAACCAAATCGGGCAATCCCCGAAAACGTCTCTATCGCGATAGCCTGGAACGTGTCGGCACTTGACAAAGCGGCGGATGCCGGGTATACTATTAAAGGTAGTATCATTGGCCAACCTGCGAGGCGCCGAGTTGCCCGCTAGGTGCTGGCGGTATTTATGGGAGCATTGAAACAGGGCCTCGGGAGGCCGAGAGGGCTTGGTAAGTGTGCAAAGGTTTGCGCGGGCGACGTTCATAGTGGCTGCACTTGTGGCGGTATCGCTGATCACGGGGCCGGTGGTGAGGGCCGACGTGGTCGAGACCATAACGGTAAGGAACACCGACTTCCAGCCGCCCGGCTCGCCTATGGGCTGGATCAGAGTCGCGTGGAGGGGTGAGGGCACAGGGACCTGCGAGAAATCGCAGGCGTACTGTCGGGAAGGGTTTGCCGGTGCCGATCAGTGGCCCCCGATGGGATACGGGTCGTTTTTTATGAAGGTATTTCCTTATTACGGCCAACCGGACGATCCTCCGTGCGGCGAGCGCGTTTTGCACACTACGGACGATTTGCCCAGGGTGTTCCTCGGCACGAACGAGCTCAAGGGCGTCGCCCTCAATGACATCATAAGCATATCGTATTATGCCTGCCTAAACTCCAGAGAGTACTGGGGCCAGCAGGGTGCGGGAGCGCCGTATGGCCAGCCGCCGATGATTCAAATACATACCGACAGCGGCACCACTACGCAGGAGAGAATCTTCGCATTCTTCCCGCACGGCGGGCCGATTGGCCGCGGGTCGGCGTCGAGTTCGTACGATACCGAGGTCGGCAAGTGGGAGTACTACGAAGCGACCAGCAGCGGCAGCTACTGGGAACTCTACAATAGCGCTTCGCCAAACTTCTACGGGAACTGGAACTGGGTAAGGTCACGTTACGGAGATGCCCAGAATCCGATGAGGATCGTTCAGCCGGTTACGGCGCCCAGGATAGAGGATGAGTATCCCGCCAAGTGCGCGACGGGCGCGGGGTTCAACATTAAGATCGGATCATACAGACTCGACGAGACCAATCGAACCTCCTGGTGGAAACAGGCTTGCGGGGTCTCTGGCTGTGTGGACGCCATCCGGATCGTCTGGATCAAGGACGGGGTCACCTACGACAAGACCTGGAATTTCGACATAGGAGAGCCGGTCGGGATGACCAATCGGAGCGCCTACGGCCAGCCAGTCGGATGGACCGCGATCTGCGACAATTATCCGCAGTGTCCGGACCCGAATCCGTTCCCGCCGGTCACGCAGTTTTTCGGCGCCCGGCAGACTAATCCATTCGTGCTTTGGGGCAGGGTTACCGAGAACAACTATTCGCTGACCACTTTCGAGATCGACGACGGCTCAGGACTGCCGATTAAGGTCATATGCGGCGACGGTCACTATGTCTATCCAGGCCAGTTTGTCAGGGTAAAGGGCATCTACAACAACACCGTGACGCCGCACGTCCTTTACACGCGGCCGTACTATATCGAAGCAATAAGTGAGCCTTAGCATCGGGACAGCGGAACCGTGTTCGAGTAAAATCGGGCTGTTGTGATGGCCGTGTTCTCGGCGACGGCGATTCTCATATTTGGCTGAGGAGCGTTGAACTGCCGAAAACGTCCGGTTTCCGTTCTACCGAAAACGACTTGTTAGCATATGTCCTGAGGAACCGGGGCATAATACTGATGCGTCAAACGAAAGCGAGCTGGTCTTGAAACGTTCGGAGATCAACAGAGCAATTGATGCGGCAGCGGATTTCTTTGCGAAAATGGGATTTGTGCTCCCGTCTTTTGCCTGGTGGTCACCGCAAAAATGGGAGGAAATCGGCGACGAAGCAGATGAAATAAGGGATTGTATGTTGGGGTGGGATGTGACCGACTTTGGAAGCGGTGATTTTGCTCGAATCGGCAGAACTCTTTTCACACTGCGCAACGGTCGGCATTCGGATCCCCGCTATTTGAAGATATACGCGGAGAAGATCATCTATAACCCGGAAGGACAACGCGCCCCACTGCACTTCCATAAGTCCAAGATGGAGGATATTGTAAACCGGGGCGGCGGAAACATCCTGATCAAACTCTGGCGAGCCGGAACCGATAATAGACCGTCGGACGAGGCGTTTTGGCTGAGTGTTAGTGGGATCCGGACCGAGATTCGACCCGGCCAGATAGTCCGGCTCTCCCCCGGCGAAAGCATCTGTCTGCCACCGGGGACATTTCATCAGTTTTGGGGGGAAGAGGGTTCAGGACCCTCGATGAGCGGCGAGGTCTCGAGCGTGTGCGACGACCGAACGGATAATTTCTTCCTGGAAAAAGCCGAACGGTTCCCACCCATCGAGGAAGACGAACCGCCCCGTTATGTACTATGCAATGAATATGGCCGCCAATTCCCGGTCCGCCGGTGAGCGCAAACATAAATAGGGACGGCTAACCCGCGGTGTGAGCGGTTAGTCCTTCTCGGGTGGACAAAGGATGCGGCCCGGAGGATGATAGATATGGCGATTCAGGTCAAAAAACTAGAACCCGTCAGGCGGATGAACCTGACTTCTCAGGTTATGGAAGCGGTCAAGAATTACATCGTGGAGAACAACCTGCTTCCAGGCGACAGATTGCCTACCGAAAAGGAGCTTACCGCTAGACTTGGTGTGAGCCGCAACATACTGCGAGAGGCACTGAAGTCGCTCGAAGCCGTCGGGCTCATCGAGATCAAGGTCGGAGACGGGATGTACGTATGCGACTTCGACTACTCCAGCGTGGTCACGCATATATCGTTCGCACTCTCGCGCAACGAGCAGGAGCTGCAGCACTTTATCCAGGCTCGTCTGGTGATCGAGGTCGGTGCGATAGACCTGATTGTGGAACGCGTTACTGACGACGACATACGCATGCTCGAGGAGTGCAACAAACGTGTCGAGAGCGCCAGAAGTGTCGAGGAGCGAGCCGAAGCCGATCTCGAATTCCACAAGGACTTGCTGGCAATCGCCGGCAATCCCGTCTTGAGCGAGTTCGGTTCGTTTCTGGGCAGGTTCTTTATGGAGGCGCAATATCTGACGACCCAGAACCACACGCCCGTAACGGTCTCGGCGCATCGTGAGCTCATTGCCGCGCTGAAGAACCGCAACGCTGCCTGGGCAAAAGAAGTGATGACCCGGCACATTCTTACCTGGAAAGAGTCAAGATAACAGGCCAGGCAAAAGGGGACAAAGGCTTCCGTCCCTGTTTCGGCCGGCGAGGGGCTTTGTCCCCTTTTGCCTGTCTCTTGGAGAACGGAATGCGAATCAGACCGAGTCGCGTATTGCGAAAGCTCCGCGCCGGAGGCGCGGTAAGCTGTTTCAAACTCAACCTCTCGTGCGCTCGCGCAGCCCAGATCGCCGCTGCGCTCGGGTTCGACTGCGTCTGGACCGATATGGAGCACACTGCTACGCAGTGGTCGGACGTCGAAAAACAGATCATGGCTGCTAAGGCGCACGACGCCGACGTAATGGTCCGCGTCCCTAGGGGCAGCTACAGCGACTACATCAAGCCTTTGGAGCTCGATGCGGCCGGGATTATGGTGCCTCACTGTATGAGCCTGGCTGACGCTCAGTTCGTAGTCAGGACTACGCGCTTTCACCCGATCGGACGTCGGCCTGTGGACGGCGGGAACGCCGACGGACTTTACTGCAATATTCCTTTTCGCGAATATATTCAGCAAGCGAACAAAGAGCGCTTTGTAGCGATACAAATCGAGGACCCGGAACCGCTGGCTGAGCTAGATCGAATTGCTTCACTTGAGGGTATCGATATGATTTTCTTCGGCCCCGGTGATTTCAGCCACGGAATCGGTGTTCCGGGTGAGCTCGATCACCCGCAAGTGCGCGAAATACGCAGGCGCGTAGCCAAAGTTGCGCTGGCGAACGGCAAGTTCGCCGGAACAATGGGCAGCCCGGAGAACCTGGCCGAGCTCCTCGATATGGGCTACAGGTTCATAAATATGGGCGCAGACGTGCTTGGTCTCAGCGCATATTGCCGTGAGCTCGTTGCCGAGTTCGAGACGACGAGTGCGTCCATCCTGCCCGAGCCGGTTGCCCTGATTAACTGATGCCGCCCCGCTTCTTCCCCGCGGCGTCCAGCGTAACTATCGTCAGGGGTGTCTGTTGGCGTCAAACTTTCACGCCGGTCTTGCGATTTGGGACTATGTGGTCGTAGCCCTGTACGGGCTCTGGATGCTTGCAATCGGGGCGTACTACGCCCGGAGACAGACCAGTCTGGGCGAGTATTTCCTGGGCGGCAGGAGTATGAACCCCGTCATCGTCGGCATATCGACGATGGCGACCCTTGTCAGCACCATCACCTATCTCACCACCCCCGGCGAGATCATCAAGAACGGCTTCGGCGTGCTTTGGGGAATGGCGTCCATCGTCCCGGCCTTTTTCTTAGTCGGCTATCTCATCATCCCCAGGATAATGAAACAAGATGTTGTATCCGGCTACCAGCTTCTGGAGAAGCAGTTCGGGGTCGGTATACGCCGGGCCGCGGCCGGCCTATTCGTGCTGACCCGGATCGCCTGGGTTGGGCTGGTGATCTACACCTGCAGCGTTGCGCTTTCCGCAATGACCGGCTGGCGGCTTGAGTCGATTCTGGTCGCGACCGGTTTGGTTACCACCGCCTACACCGTGATGGGCGGCATCCGGGCGGTAATGATCACCGACGTCGCGCAGGCCGTGATACTGTTTATCGGCGCGGTCGGGGTTGTGATCTTTGCAATGTGCCGCGCCGGGAGCCCGGCCGGATGGTGGCCTCAGCTATCCGCTCCCGAGGTAAAAGCCGGCCTGAACTGGCCGCATGTCCCGTGGTTCGCGCTACAGATGTCGGTTCGTATATCCGTATTCGGTATGATTCTCCACCAGCTGACCTGGTGGGTGCTGACTGCCGGTTCCGGCCAGCTCGCAATCCAGCGGTACCTGAGCACTCGCGACGCCCGCGCGGCGCGAAATAGCTTCCTGGTAAACGGGATCGCTAACACTCTTGTAAGTGTGTTCCTAGTTCTGGCGGGGATTGCCCTGCTTGGGTTCTTTTTGAGCCCCTCTCAGGCGGTGCCGCCGCTAGCGGACCTCCTGCCCAAGACAAAGGCCGGCGAAGCAGCGGATTTGATAGCCCGGGTATCGAGCGCGCCCGTTCTTCAGCAGAAGGCTTTCGTGCTCGCCCAGGGGGCAGACAAAGTCTTCCCCTGGTTCATCGCCCATATCTTGCCTGCCGGGCTCTCCGGTTTGCTGCTGGCGGCGCTTTTCTCGGCGGCTATGTCAAGCGTCTCATCCGGCATCAACTCGATCACGACCATCCTGATGGTGGACTTTGCGCACGTATTCTCGCGGCCGCAGGAGGAAGCTGCCCGGGTACGAAGAGCGAAAGGAATCGGTATTGCAAT
>JBMFPI010000043.1:9947-14411 GCA_049969195.1 Armatimonadota bacterium | reverse complement strand
ATCGTCCGGGCCCTGTGGCAGAACATCCTGGGCCACAAGATCAGGCAGGGTGGGAGTACGATCACCCAGCAGCTCGCGCGAAACGTTTACCTGACCCAGCGCAAGACGGTAGAGCGCAAGGCGCAGGAGGCGGTGCTTGCAATCCTGCTGGAACGCAATTTCACGAAAGATAAGATCCTCGAGCTCTATCTGAACCGCGTCTATTACGGCAGCGGCGCCTTTGGCGTTCAGGCGGCCTCGAAAGTCTACTTTGGAAAGGACGTCAACCAGCTCGATCTGTCGGAGTGCGCTCTGCTCGCCGGCCTGCCGCAGAGGCCTTCGGTTTACTCGCCGCACGAAGATCTCCAGGCCGCTCTTAATCGTCGCAACTTGGTCCTCAAACGAATGGAGGACCTGGGGTTCATTACACACGATCAGCGCATTGCGGCCAAGAACGAAAAGATTACGATAGTGCCTCGCGCGCGAGGCCGCAGCACGTACAAAGCTCCGCATTTCGTTGATTACGTCACCGGCGAGCTTCGCAAACGCTATCCGGACGACGTGATATTCTCCGGCGGACTGCGCGTCTACACCACGCTCAACTACGAGATGCAGAAGATCGCCGAGAGAGCGCTGCGAAACACCATCAAAGCACAGCGCAAGGCAAGACGCGTGTCGGAAGGTTGCTTTGTCGCGATCGAGCCGGCTACAGGCTACATTCGCGCGATGGTCGGTAGCGTCGATCCCTCAAGTCATTACAACCGGTGCACTCAGGGTTACGGCAGGCAGCCGGGCAGCGCGTTTAAGGCGTTTGTCTACACCGCGGCGTTCGAAGAAGGTGGAATGCGGCCGTCCACTCACGTCCCGGGCGGCAGGCGCCGATACCGCGGGGCCAACGGAAGGGTATGGAGCCCGAGAAACTACGACGGCTGGTACCCTGCCTCTATCTCCATCAAGGTAGCGATCGCGAAGTCCGTGAACACCGCCGCCGTCTACACCGCCGACAAGGTCGGGATCGAAAAGGTGATCAAGTATGCGAGGCTGATGGGGATTCATTCGGAGCTGCAGCCTTACCTATCAACCGCCATCGGCGGGGTGAAAGGAGTCCATCCGCTGGAGATGGCCTCGGCTTACGGCACGTTCGCAAACGGCGGAGTGCACGTTGAGCCGTGCTGCGTGGTGCGCATAACCAATAGCCGGGGCGACGTGCTCGAGGATTACTCCCCGGAAGGCAAGCAGGTGATCTCGAAAAGAACCTGCGAGATGATGGACGAATGCCTCAGGGCGGTGGTAACCTCGGGAACCGGTATCAGGGCAAGAGACGTGCCGCAGGCGCGTGGCAAGACCGGCACCACCAACGACGACAGGGACGCCTGGTTCATCGGATACGTCCCGGGCAAGCTTGTGGCGGCGTGCTGGGCGGGTAACGACGACTACTCCCCCATGCGCAGGGCTTACGGTGGGGTGGTCTGCCTGCCGGTCTGGCGTGAGTTCATGCTCAGGGCGATCCCAATATACGACCGAATTCATCGCGAGGAAGAGAATCGAAACTCCAACAAGCCCGCCCGAAAGCACACGGATGCCGTCGATGGGGGTGAGCAACAGGGCCCGGCTGGTGGCGAACCGAATGCAGGCCCGACCCCGGATGTTACTATGACCGAGGGAACCCGAGCTTATCGAATCTGCGACGAGAGTCAACTGCTCGCCACACCCAGCTGTCCTTCGACGCACATCGAGACATTCGCCGCAAACGAAGCGCCCACATCATACTGCACGATCCATCGCCGGCCGGAAGGTGAACCTGCCGGCGAGGCGGTGCGGCGGCCGGCCAAAACGCCTTCTGCCGCAGCCCATACCGAGACCGCTTCTCCGGAGCGACAGCTCACAACCGTGTTCGTGTGTGGCGAATCCGGAATGCTCGCCGGGCCTTACTGTCCAGTCGTAAAGAAACATATGGCCGTTGAGGATGTGCCCACGCAGGTCTGTAACGTGCACAGGCGGCCGGCCGGCAGATAATATGATTCGCCGGGGAGGCGATTCGACGCTCCTCAACTAAGCAAGAGAATCGCCGAAAACGCGCCTATCGCAACAACCTGGGGAACCACATGGCATTTGGGTGCGTACTTCAGCTCAATGTTGGCCCAACACGAAGATCGAAAACTGCAGATTTCACGCATCAACAAGCTCGGCGGGCTGGTGATTGCCCTTTTCTTCATCCTGATCGCGCGCCTGTGGTATTTGCAGATCGCGCGGGGCGAGGAGTTGCTGATGCAGTCCGAGTCCAACAGGATCAAGCTGCTTCGCACGCGCGCCCCGCGGGGGACCATACTGGACTGCAAGGGCCGGGTGCTAGCCACCAGCAGGCCGCAGTTCGTGGTGCTCGCAACGCCGGATAAGCTCAAGCGCAATCCGGAGGCACTCAAGACTCTGTGCGGGGTCCTAGGCGTCACGCCGGCTGAGCTCGACGCGATCATTGCAAAACGCGGAGTCCATTTCGGGGCGCCGGTTCGCGTCAAAATCGACGCCCCGCTGCAGATGGTGGCTCGAATCGGCGAGCTGAGGATGAAGCTACCGGGTGTGAGCGTGGAGCTGGATCAGATCCGGAACTACCCCGACGGGCCGTCTGTCGCCCACGTCATGGGCCACCTGGGCGAGATAAGCGAACAGGAACTGAAAGCCGCCCGCGCGGCAGGCAAAGACTACAAACCCGGAGACTATATCGGCAAGGAAGGGTTGGAAGACTATTACGAAGACGAACTTCGCGGAACAGACGGCGGCAAGCAAGTCGAGGTAAACGCGTTCGGGGCCGTCGTTCGCGTGCTTGGTGAGAAAGCTTCCAGACCCGGCAACACCCTCAAGCTTACGATAGACCGGGACCTGCAAATCGCTGCGCGGCGGGCTCTCGGTTCACAAGTCGGCGCGGCTGTTGCCATTGACCCCCGCACCGGCGCTGTGCTGGCTATGGTAAGCAGTCCTGCCTATGATCCGAACGTCTTCGTGAAGCGCGTCAAGGCCTCCGAGTGGGAGAAGATCATAAGGAACAAGGGCAGGCCGCTGCAGAACCGCTGCGTCTATAACGTCTACCCGCCCGGATCGACTTTCAAGCCTGTAATGGGTGTCGCTGGATTGCTATACGGCGCGTGCACTCTAGACACCGGCGTCAATTGCCCCGGTTACTTCTACCTTGGTCGCCACAGGTTTGGCTGCTGGAGAGTGCACGGGTACGTCAGATTCCTGGACGCCATCGCGCAATCGTGCGATGTGTGGTTCTATAACCTGGGCAAGAAACTCCAGATCGACAGAATAGCGGCTGTCGCGAGGCAGTTCGGGCTGGGATCGGCTACGGGAATCGATCTGCCAAAGGAGAGTCGGCGGCGCGATGGAAGCGTGGGCACGATACCCGACACGCAGTGGAAAATGAGGCGGTTCCACGAGCGCTGGTGGCCCGGCGAGACGATAAGCTGTTCGATCGGACAGGGCTACATCCAGGTGAGTCCCCTGCAGATGGCGCTGATGTGCGGGGCTGTGGCGACCGGCGGCAAAGTTTGCAGGCCGTACCTCGTGCAGGAAGTGCTCAGGCCGGACGGGAGCGTGCTTCGGCGAACTACTCCCGAGATCAAACACGTCGTCCAGGCCCCGCCCGAGGCGTTCGAACTCGTGCGGCAGGGGATGCGTCTCGCGGTAACGAAAGGGACGGGCCGCGCGGCCGACATCCCGGGTATCGAGGTCGCCGGCAAGACCGGTTCGGCCGAAGATCCGCCCCGTCCCGCGCACGGCTGGTTTATTTGCTTCGCCCCATTGGAAGACCCCAGAATCGCGGTCGCGGCGATCGTCGAACACGGTCGGCACGGAGCCACCTCCGCGGCGCCGGTCTGCCGCGCTATTCTGGATGTGTTCTTCGGGAAGAAGAGCCCACAGGAGATCGCGTCCGGAAACGCGAAAATGAGCGGGGACTAGATCACTTGGGACCTGTCACATGCGGCGAGCTGTTTCGATGTCCATAGCCGGGGATATCTCGACCCGGACGCGCCTGCCCAGGCATACCGCCCGAATCGGGGCGATGCTTGCGCTCATCATCCTGGCCTGCGCTGCATGTGGGGCGCGTGCGTCGTCGCGCCTGGTTCTTGTGGTAGCCGGCAACATCAGTATCCGCGACATAGCCCTTGGACGGCTTCCTCACCTGGACAAACTCCTGCGCGAGGGATCCTGTGGCCTGATGAACGTAAGAACCGGCAGGCCGTCAAAGCTCGTCGAGCCGGCAGACGCCCCGGGTATGGAGGCGGGATGCCTTGCGATCGGGGCAGGTGCGATGGCGACGGGTGGGGCGGAGGTCAGAAGGGCTGCTGGTGCAGGTACGGCTCTCGGTTTGCTCCCCGCACACAGCAGCTGGCCCTGGCCAAGAGCATCTGATGTGTACATGTGCAGAACGGCTAAAGACGCCGGGCGTGCGGAGATCGTGCACCTGGAGATCGAAAAGATGCACCG
>JBMFPI010000043.1:0-9937 GCA_049969195.1 Armatimonadota bacterium | reverse complement strand
GCTGGGGTCCGCGCTTCACGCGGCCGGAATACATACGGCAGTCGTCGGCAACTCGACGTTACCCGGGGAACCGCACGCCGAAGCGGCAACCATCGCTATGGACAGGGCGGGTCTCGTTGACCTCGGCGACGTGGACTCCCCCACCCTGACGATACCCGACCCGCACAGCGCCTACGGAATCCGATCGGACCCGGATCGCCTTATGCACCTGGTTGACCGTGTTCTCGCGCGCAGTCGGTTCGTCGTGGTCGACTTCGGAGATACTTATCGTGCCGACCGATACTGCGAGTTCTGCAGCGAGGCCATGGCCCTGCGTCTGCGTAGGTCGGCGGTCGTTCGGCTCGACGAACTCATAGGCCGAATCTGCACGCGCCTGGATTTCGATAAAGACGCCCTCGTGCTGCTTTCGCCGTCGCCCAGGCGCTGGAGCGAAATCGAAAACGAGCGGCTGACCCCGATTGTCATACGTGGGCCCGGGTTCTGCGGCGGCATGCTGACGTCCCCCTCGACTCGCAGGCAGGGCCTGGTTACGATCTGCGACGTCGCACCGACTATGCTGTCCTTTTTCGGCCTGAGGCCGCCTGCAGATATGATCGGCAGGCCGATGGAGAGCGTTCCGCACAAGGATGCCGTCGAGGCTCTGCTCAGGCTCAACCTGGAGGCGAGCCTACAGGCTGAGCGGCAGGTTGCAATGCGCGGATCAAGCGTCGTGCAATCGATTGTCGTGGCCCTGGTCACGTTGGCTGTCATCTGCGGCGGCGGTCGGCTCAGGAGGGCGGCGGCGTGGACGGCGCTGACACCGGTCGCGATCCCGCTCGCCATGCTTTATGTGCCCGCGCTGTGCTCGGCAGGCCTCGCTGGAACGGTCGCATGCATTGCTGCTCTGACATCGGTGCTGCTGGCAGGACCCGGGCTGCTCCTGAGAAGCCCGATGCGAGCGTTCATGTGGTTGTGCGGGGGGATAGTCTTCAGCGTGCTCGTCGACCTCACGCGCGGCGCGCCTCTGATATCGAGGTGTGTTGCCGGTTACAGTCTGGTCGAGGGTGCCAGATACTACGGACTCGGCAACGAGCTGATGGGGACGCTCTTGGGGGCTACCATCATGGGCACCGGTGCTGCCGCTGTGCGGGGGTTCTTCAAGTGGATCGGCGCGGCTGTCTTTCCATTGGTCTTCTTCTTTATCGGCTGGCCCCGGCTGGGAGCTGATGCTGGAGGCGCGGCCGCGGCCGCGCCTGCAATGGCCGTCGCGCTGCTCGGCGGCCGCGGCCGGGGGCAGGGCAGGCAAACGATTGGCCTTGCGTTGCTTGCCGGATTGGTCGGCCTAACGGCTCTCTTCGTGGTCGATGCCCTGAAGGGCGGAGGAGCGCAGTCGCATATCGGGCGGATGGTAGAACTTCTGATAAGCGGGCGCGTATTCCAGGCGCTCAACGTCGTGCAGCGAAAGGTGATGCTGAACCTGACGCTGCTCGGGACAAGCCTCTGGAGCCGACTCCTCGCGCTGAGTGTCACTGGGGCGGCGCTGCTCTATTATCACGGTCGGCGTCGGTTTGGGGTGAATTTCCTGCCTCAAACGGAGAAAGCTGCGGCCCTGGGTTGCTGCGTGGGAACGCTGACGGCGTTTGCGTTCAACGACTCCGGCGTGCTGGCAGCAGCGGCGTGCTCGGTCTTCTTGTGGACTCGGCTGGTGCTTGGCCTTGCCGGTGGAGACGGTCTCACCGAAGCTACTGGACGCCCCAACGGTGACGATGCAGGCACGTCAGATGACGGGCTGTTGCGATAGGCGTGTTTCCGGCGATTCTCCCGCTTGGTTAGGGAGCGTCGAATCACCGAACACGCTGAGTTTGCATTTTATCGAGATAACCCGAACTGAGAGCATCGCCGAACAGTCGGGGCCTGGGGGTTTCTCGGAGAGTACCTGGTGAGCATTCAGCCGATACGAGTATCAGGTCAGAAGGATCCTGTGATGTCGCTGCTCCGGGAGCTCTTGCAGGAGCGCGGCCGGCAGAAAAGGGGGCTTTTTCTGGCGGAAGGCGAAGAGCTTGCGGCGCGCGCGTTCGACTATGGCGGCCGGGTGCACATCTTGGTCCTTACGGAAGCTCTCATTGCATCCGGAATGGCAGCCGCTCTGACGGCCAGAGCCGCGAACTTCGGCACCCAGGTTTTTGCGGCGACGTCAGGTCTTCTGGGCAAGGTGCTGCAAACTAGACCCGCGCCGGAGTGCGCGGCGGTCGTCGAGCGCACGGTTGTCAGACTCCCGGACGTGTTCTCAAGCGAACGGGTCCTCGCGGTCATGGTCGAACACGGTGAGAATGCGGACAACCTGGGAATGCTCCTGAGATCGGCTGATGCGGCCGGGGTCAGCGGGGCGGTTCTGGCAGCGGATACTGTGGACCCGTTCTGTCGGCGCGCGGTCAGAGCGTCTCGGGGAGCCGTGTTTACCGTTCCGATCTCGATTGCCCGGGAGCCGGCGCGCGTAATTGAAGAGGCACGCCGGTTCGGCCTGCGGACGATCGCTACATCGGCCAGGGGCGACGTGCTCTACACCGATATCGACTTCACCGGACCAACGCTGCTTGTCTTCGGCAACGAACACGTAGGCATCTCAGAGGTCGTTCGTGAGATGGCCGATGCGGTCGTCTGCATCCCGATGCTCGGTCGGGTGAACTCGCTGAATATCGCCGCGGCCGCGAGCGTAGTGCTCTACGAGGCGGTCAGACAGCGTATCGGCCAGAAGTAGACGAAGAAAGTTGCACACGAGGTCCCGAGATGCGGGATCGCGCTGCGGGAATTGAACTCAGCGAGCTCTTGGTGATCGTCCGGGGCATGTTGCCCCGGACGACGTGCCGCGGGCATGCTGCTCGTGTCTTCGGCGACCCTACACTCCTCGACCAAGCGGCAGAATCACCAAAAACGCGCCCCTCGGGACAGTCTAGGCCTCAAGGTTCAGCCAGCGCAGTTCATCGGGCGTCAGTGTGAGATCGAGCCCCTGCATAGAGACGTTCATCTCGTTAATCGAGGCTGGGCCGAAGAGCGCGAATGTCGGGAACGGCTGGTTGAGCACATAAGCCATAGCTATCGCCACAGGCTCTACACCCTTCTTCCTTGCAAGCTCCTTCGCACGCTCCAGACGCCGGAAGTTGTCCTCCGAGTACCAGCTTGTGACCAGCGACTGGTCAGCCGTGTAAGCGGGATCGCCAACGACGAAAAACCCGCGTCCCAGGCTCGACCACGCCAGAAGCGGCATCTGAGTTTTCTCGAACCACGCGCGCGACTCGGGATCGGACGAGTGGATGCAGCCTTCCCAGACCGGCTGGATCATTCTGGCCAGGCTGAAGTTGTTGCTGATCGCAGTGAACCCAACGAGGCCCCTGGATTTCGCATAGGCGTTCGCGGCCTCTACACGTTCGATGGTCCAATTCGATCCGCCGAACGCCTTGATCCGACCGGCCCTGTGGTGTTCGTTGAGGACATCGATAAACTCGCCGACCGGGATATCAGGGTTGTCGCGGTGCATCAAGTATATGTCGGCATAGTCGGTCTGGAGGCGATCGAGACTCTCGATGAGCTGGCTGGTAAGGTTGTTTGGATCGCAGAACGGTGTGTGAGCGCCCTTGACGATTATGACAACCTTGTCTCTGATCCCGCGGTTGGCAATCCACCGGCCTAGGACCTGGTCTGCGAGGCCTCCGCCGTAGATGTAGGCCGTGTCGAATGCGTTGCCGCCGCGCGCGAAGAACTCGTCATACATCACCGAAGCGTGCGGCAGAGGAAACTGTGCCCCGGACAGCATCACGCCCATCACCAGGCGGGAGACGGACTTATCGAGCCCCTCGATCTTGCCGTACTTCATCCTAGAGCTGGGTCGGACGGAAAGGGGCCTTCGGTCTACGGTGGGCCAGTTTGCGTCGACGCGCTCTATGGGATAGGTCACACCGACCGCTAGCCGCCACGAGTCCAAAGTGCGCATGTTGCCGAGGGAGTCATCCCAGGTCATCGCGGGCGGTGGGGCCTGGCGCTCCGGAATGTGGCGGGCGAGCATGTCCGCCTCCAAGGTGTACGAGCTGAACGACGCCTCGATTTCTATCTTTTCGGGCTCCTTGCCCTTGCGAGAGAGCACGATCTCGGTATGTTGCTGGCTGAACCACGGCGACGGAACATAGATGCTGCCTTCGGTGCCGTAGATACGCACGGCATTTTCCTGGTTGAGCTGTACGCCGGTCGAGACCTGCGCGACGATATCGTTCGGGAACCTGAGCATGCCGATGGCGTACTCGTCGACGCCGGTTTCACCCACGTGGCCCATTCCTCTGACCTCAATCGGCTCAGCGAACGGCTTCCCGAGCGCGGCCCCGGCCACCAGTCGCGACATCGAGCAGCAGTAGCAGCCGACATCCATAATCCCTCCCCCGGCAAGCTCGGGGTTCAAGAGACGCCCTTCAGGGTCACGGGCAGCGTGGAAGCTGAACGTCGCCTGGATCAGCCGCACTTCCCCAATCGCGCCACCTCTCACCAGTTCCACGATCCTGGCTGTCTGAGGATGGCAGCGGTACATAAAGGCTTCCATCAGGAACACGTCGTTGCGGCGGGCGGCCTCGATTATGGCCATCGCCTCGGAGTAGTTCAGGGCGAGCGGCTTCTCGCAGAGTATGTGCTTGCCGGCCTCCGCCGCCTTAACTGCCCATTCAGCATGCATCGGATGAGGGGTGGATATGTAGACGGCCTCGACGTCCGGGTCGTCGAGAAGGTCCTGGTAGCTTCCGTAGCGACGCGGGACGTTGTATTCGTCGCCGAACTTATCCGCTGCGGCTTGCGTGCGGCTCGCGACCGCCAGCAGTTCGCCCGTCTCCGACGGGACCAGGTTCTTCGCGAACACCCCCGATATCCGGCCGGTGCTGATGATTCCCCATTGCAGTTTCTTGCTCATATTGCATCCTCCATCACGGCATCGCGCCCAGTCTGTGTTAGAATGCTCTAGCCGCGATTCCTTCGGAGGAGTTGGTTATGGAGATAATCGGCCACCGCGGCGCGATGTGGGATGCGCCGGAGAATACCCTCGTTTCGTTCAGAATGGGTTGGGAGCAGAGGGCTGACATAGTCGAATGCGATGTCCGTTTGACCGCCGACGGCCGCATCGTCGCCATCCACGACGCTACCACAGGCCGCACCGCAGGCGTCGACCTCGACGTGTTGGAGACTTCGTCGGATGAGCTCCGCAAGCTCGATGTCGGCAGCTTCAAAGGACCCGAGTTCGTCGGAGAGAGGATACCTTTCCTGGAGGAAGCACTCGAGACAGTCCCTTCGCACGGGAAGTTGTTTGTGGAGATCAAGTGCGGGACTGAGATCCTTCGGCCCCTTGAGCGGGTCATCGCTCAAAGCGGCAAAGCCGGGCAGGTCACACTGATAGAGTTTGACCTTCAGGTTGTCACCGAGGCGAAAAAGCTGATGCCGGAACGGGACGTCTACTGGCTCAGGAGCACGCCGCGGGATGAATCCGGTAATCAGGTCGAGTACGACCCTGGAATCATCAATGTCGTCGCCGAGCACGGCCTAGACGGCCTGGACCTCCATTACGCGGGGCTGACTCCAGCTCTGGCTGAGGCGATCCGGGCGGCGGGAAAAAAGCTCTATGTCTGGGTGACAAACGACCCGGACGTTGCTCGCAGGTTGATGCAAATGAAAATCGACGGTCTGGGCACGGATCGGCCGGGGTGGTTGAGGGAACAGTTGGGATTGTAGTCGCGTGAAGGAGGCTAAGGGCGCTCTGCCGCGATGTCGGAGTCGGAGCGCGGGACAAGAAGGGGCAGGCGGAGATGTCCGGACCGGGCAAGGCTCGATATCCCGCTGACGCCGACCAGATCTCCCGTCGAGATGGCGAGATACACGAGCGACGTGTCTACGCGCACCGACGTGCCGCAACCGTCGTCCACGATGAAATAGGCCCCGGACGGGTCCATGTAACTGACCCGTCCCCACATCCTGGCCAGGAGCCCGATTGTGTTCGGCCCGAAGCCATTGCTCATTCCATATTGGCCGACGCCGGATTCCGGATTGCCAAAGTCGCCCCCGCCGAGAGACCCGGGCTTCATCCCCAGCGGGGACAGCGGTGATGGTGAATCGGCCCTGACGGTCACCGTCGCGCCGGCTATCTGGCGTTCACCGTCCGGCGTCGTCTCGAGCGTGCCCTGAACGTCCACTATGCTGCCCCTTTGAAGGCCGGGAATCAGGTTTGGGGCCACCGCGACCCGGATGCCGGCGTACCGCTGCGGTTCCGAGATGTAAATGAATGCGCTGGTCTGATCGGCAGCACGTGCATAGTAGTAAAGAGGCTGATGTGCACCTTCGCTCGTAGTGTAGTAGCCGCGACCGTCTGAGTCGAAGCAGATCGCCTCTCCCTGAGGCTCGCTCGCAAGCGGGACCGGGTACTGCGTGCCGCCGAATGCGTCCCACAGCTTCCCTCCGGGCGGGCGCCGCCACAGGGATGCGTTGTTGTAGCCTCTCACGATGACCTCGCTGCCGTCGGGAGAGATGTCGCCGCCCGTGGCCCATCCCCACGGGAGCTCGGCAACCGCGTGCATTGTGATAGTCGTGCCGGTCACGAGGTCGGACGCAGGCACGCGGTAGACTTTCGAGCGACTGACCCTTTTTGAGAGAATATAAAGGTCGCCGTTTGTAGGATCGACCATCAGCGTCTCCGCGTCACGCGGGCCGTCTTCGTACTTGAGGGTGAACTTTTCCACTCCGCTCAGATTGACGTTGACCGGCTGCTGGGTCGAGGAAACGCTCGGCTCTGCAACGCGATAGATGAAGACGGTCGTGTAGGCCGCATTGTTATCACCGATGTCGCCGATGTAGAGGTAGCTTTCACCGGGAGTGGGGCCCGGGCCGACGGCTATGTCTTCCCAGTCGCGCGCGGTTACTCCCGACAGGTTATAAGTTCCGAGATGGGCTCCGCTGGTGCTCATCGCGAACACTCGCGCGGAGTCACCAGAATCGTTGTGGAGCCACAAGACGTTTGCATTCTTCCGGCTCGCGGCGATGCCGGACGCTTCGGTGACGTCGTTGGACTGCACATTGCCGCGGTTCACACCTGCGGCAAACTGCGGCACCTTCTTAGTGAAGTCGCCCTTTCCGACCGTCGCGACCTTGCACTCAAGCGTGACAGGCGTGCCGTCGGACTGCAACTTGGCGGTGTGTATCCCGCAGGTGAGACCGCCATCGGGCCCAACGGCTGTAGTGACCGGGATCGGCATAGCATCGAAGCTGGCCGGCACGTCAACCGCCGCGGTTGGGGCGAGCGTCAGGCCTACCATCCCGACGAGCGCAAGAAGTTTCAATCCAAGCGTGTTCATTTTCAAATTCCTTCCATTCACGGCGAGAGAATCACCGCGCGTAGTGAGGTCGTTGCGACATGCGCGTATCCAGCGATTCTTCCGCCTACTTGAGGAGCGTCGAGTAGCCGAAAACGCTGGGTTCGCGGTCTATCGCAACGACCTCGCGGTATCTGCGCTTACCTCGGCTGCAGCCCGCCGTCTCAGGCGCTGTGCTGTTGGTGTTCATCGTAGAATGCCTCATATTCCTGGAGCATTGCGCGGAGCAGTGCGGGAACATCAAGCCCGTAGGGACAGTTTTCGCGGCAGTGGCCGCACTCGGTGCAATCTCTAATTCGCAGCATGCGCTGATGCCATTCCGCGCTGAGAAACTGCTGATAAGGCATTCTCTTCAGCAGCAGGCCCATCCGGGCTGCCATAGATATAGGGATGTCCGCGGGGCACGGTAGGCAGTACCCGCACGCACGGCAAAAGCGCTCGCCTAGCTCCGTTCGGTCGCGCTCGATCTGAGCCCGCATCGCGGCATCGAGCTCTGGCGGGTTGGCCTCGAGTGCAATTAGCTCCTCGAGCTCGCTCATAGTCTGGATGCCCCAGATTGGGACAACGTTTTCGAACTGCCGCAGAAACGCGAACGCGGCCCGGATGTTTGTAATAAGCCCGCCGGAGAGCGGTTTCATGGCAATCAGCCCCGTGTCTGTTTCGCGGCAGAGGTCGATAAGGGCGAGGTCCTCCGGCGAAGAGATGTGGCAAAGCGGGTACTGGAGCGTATCGTACAGTCCCGACCGGACCGCAGCACGCGCGCGTTCGAGGCTGTGGAGTGTGATGCCGATGAACCGCGTCATCCCTTTCTCTCGCGCCTCAAGCAGACCGGCGTAAGCGGACTCGGGATCGTTCGGGTCCGGGAGCGAGCTTGGATTGTGGAGCTGCATAAGATCGACATAGTCCGTGCGGAGGTTCTTCAGACTGGTTTCGAGATGCTCGAGAAGCTGCGACCTCGTTTGTGCCCCGCTCTTGGTGGCGATGACTATCGACTCCCGCACATCCGCGAAAGCCCTGCCGATCTTCTCCTCGCTCTCGGTATAACCGCGGGCCGTGTCATAGAACGTGATGCCCGCATCGAGGGCGCGTTGCAGTATCCGCACGGCCTCGCTCATCTCGGTTCGCTGCAGAGGCAGCACCCCGAATGACGTGCGGGTTACGGTTAGGTTGGTGCGACCGAGTCTAGTGAACTCCATACCAGGTATAAGCCCAATTCGTTTGATGTGTCACGGTTCATTATAGCCCGGTTCTGACGGCAGTGCTAGTCTGTCGTATCTACAGGACGCGGGCCTACTGGTGCTGATCGTCCTGAACTCGCTGCCCCGGGCGCAAGTGCTACGGCCTGTCGCCCGCTACTTGCCGAGCGGGCAGGTGCTCGATGTGCTGTGCTGAAAAGTATGATGCCTAAACCGAAATAAGATAGCCCGGCTCATCCGGAAAGAAAACTCCTTCTCCCTCTACGGGAGAGGGTGGGGACGGGCGTGAGACGCGCGACGGACCGGGATAGCGTACGCCGGCCCGAGGGTACCACCTTCAAGGCAGCCCGCAACACGCTATGCTAAAATCATTGCGGCAGAACGCAAACCCGGCGCCGGCTCTTCTATGCTCTTCAGTCCAGCGAGAGAATGGCCAAGACCCGGCTTGTCGCCACAGGCTGCTGCAAGAGGGCCGTCATCTCCGGCCCGGGGGACAGTTCGGTTCGGCGGAAATTGCGTCATCGTAAACGTGTTCCAGCGTCCAGGCGCCGAATCGATGGAGCCTGAACCGAGTTCAGGACAACCAAGTTTTGGGCCTTTGCGCCTCCAAGACCGAGATGATGTCGGTCCGGGAGTGAATGTGGACCAGAAGAGGCGGACTGTGTTAGCATAGCAAGTGTTATCTGAGTTATGGAGGCAATCTTGTTGCTAAGAAAGTTCCAGGTGAGATCGGTTCTCGTCGTTGTGCTCGCGCTGGCTGCTGCTTCGTGCCTGGCGGGAAGTGGTCCAAAGAACATTATCTTGCTCATCGGCGATGGTATGGGGTTTGGGCATATCACCGCCGCCCGATGCGCGGGCCCCGGCCGAGACGGCAGGTTGGCGATTGATACTATGCCTGTCACAGGGCTCTCTCTGACACACTCGGCGAACGCCCTGGTGACCGACTCCGCCGCAGGGGGAACCGCCCTGGCTACAGGGGTTAAGACCACGAACGGCACTATCTCGCAGTCCCCCGACGGCAAACCGCTCCGGAGTATACTCGAGCTCGCCCGCGGGCTGGGCAAATCTGCCGGCATCATCTCGACGAAGTTCATAACCGATGCTACGCCTGCGGTTTTCGTCGCTCACGTGGCAAGGCGCAGCCAGAGGGAGGATATTGCCGCGCAGATGATCGAATCCGGTGCAGAAGTGATACTGGGAGGTGGAAAAGAGGACTTCGTTGGCAAGTCTGCAGGCGGGTCGCGCTCGGACGACCGAAACCTGCTCGACGAAGCGGCAAAGCTCGGCTACGACGTGCTGGAGACGGCGGACGCGCTGAATGCATCCACATCGGGTCACATTCTCGGTCTATTTGCACCGAGCTCGATGACTAGC
>JBMFPI010000042.1:0-14563 GCA_049969195.1 Armatimonadota bacterium | reverse complement strand
GTAGCAACCGGGCCGGCGGCTATTCCTCAATGGCTATCACCCGCGCCTCAGCGTTGGACCTGCCTTCCAGCTTGAGCGGCAGGGCAATCAGACGCACGATGGCGCGCGTCAGGTTTGCAAGGCCGCTAAGGCAGTAGACCAGCACGCACTCGTTATGAAGCAAGAGTTCCGCCGCGGCGCCGGCAATCGGGAAATCAGCCGCCACCGTGCTTACTCCATTCTCCAGCAGATAGCCGGCGGCGTCAACACTGAACCGCGGCGGCGCGTCCGATGAGCCCGCGAGCGCACAGTCGCACCAACCGGTGCGTATGACGCACCCCGCAATCCCCGCAAGCCCAAACCTGGACACATCGGCGCGCGAGACCTCGTCGCGATTCATACGACTGGTGAGATCGACGACGCTCGCGAGCGTGACAAGACGATCCAGCGGCACCAGCTCAACCGGGCCCGTCCAACGTACTATGACCCTCGGCACCGCGCCGCTCACCGGCTCCGCAGATACCGTGTGTGTAAGGTCGATGATCCTCACAGCCGTTCCCCGAGATGCTAAACTCAGAGACTAACCCGCGCCGCACCGGACTTCCGGCGTAGGCTACTCGTTGACCCAAGAAAAAGCCGATGAACAGTTCACGCTACAGAGCGAGGGCCATCTGAGCGGGATCAGTCGAGTAGAGCTTCCACACGACGGCCTCTATCGCGGCTCGGACACATTCCAATCTATGAGTGACACCAGGCTCCGGCGATTTGCGGCTCGTTCGCGTCAGGTCTACGGCCAGTCGGCCCAGCCTGACGAGTATATCATGCACCACATCCGACATCTCAGGGTTGGCACTCAGATACCTTCCCACGAAGTTAGCCAGCTCGGGAAAGTGCATATTCTCCGCTGCCCTGAGACATTCGTCGTCAAAGATTGAGAGCGCACGGACAACCTCGCGGGCACGGGTGCTAGGAGCGGTCGTGAAGCTTATTCGGCGGATTGGAAGTGAGCGAATGTCCTCGAGCTCTAATTGAGGCTGGACCATCTTGTACGCCGTCACCGTGCGGCGAACATACTCGTTTATGACCTGGGAGTTCAGTATACACAGCAGATACAGATGGTCGACGCCCTCCGGTGTGAGCTCGACTGCGTATACCGACTGGGGGAAGACGTAGCCCCGATGGCCTTTCCTGACCTCGTCCAGCGCGGCGACTACCCGCCCCGCGCTTTTCTGTATGAGCACTTTCGTCGCGCCGTATCTCGACAGCGGCTTCACCACACGTTCGGCGGCTACACGGTGGCCGCCCCAGATGATCTCGTAAGGCTGCACGCTCTCACCGCCGAGCAGCATGCGCAGTTCGCCTTTGCGGCGTGTAATGGCAGACTTGCCGACCTCCTCCCCGCGGTAGATTGCTCTCACGTTGAGCCTGCACAGCGGTACAAAAGGAGGCTGGTATTCCGCAAGCGAGAGCCCCGGGCCGTGAATCCGCCGTATTATGCCGGCGAACGGTCCTTCCTCCAGCAGGTACAAAAATTCGCAGCGTTTCTGAGCGAGAACAACCTGCCTGCGGACGGGCCTGGCAAGTTCGAGCGCCGTAGCGCAGGGATTAATGGCGAAGTTGCGCCTGTCTGCCGCGCGCTCGATCCGGGAAACATAGAAGGTCTCCGACGCTGGCCGGAGATTGCGAACCACCGGCACGATGTTCGCCACAACAGCGTCGGGAAACGCCCCAAAGATATGCAGGATTGATTCAATCGTCCATTCGCCGGCCAGTTTACACCTGATCGAAGCCGCGTTCTGACGAACCAGCATCGGGTCGGGCAACACCATTGAGAGCACGCCCCCGGGACGAACAAGACCGCGCTCGAGAACGGTTGTGAGGAACATCAGATACGAATCTGATTGTCCGCGACCCCGCCGCGGGTCAAGCAGGCGATTCTTAGAGGCGACATAGGGCGGGTTGCCCACAACCGCATCAAACTCCCGTCGCGAGTGACCGGCCTTTCTCGGAGTCGGGACAGGAAAATTACCGGCCAGGGCATCTCCGCAGATGAGATGGCCGTTCAGCGCCACGGGTACACCCTCCGCATAGCCTGACGCGGCCCATACCGCGAATCGGGCGATCTCTACGGCGACCCGGTCGACGTCCACCCCGTACACACAGTCGGCCGCAACCTGAGCTCGATCGCGCCCGTTCTTGATTGCGCCGAGAAACTCCACGGCTCGCGCGAGAAACGCGCCACCGCCCATCGCGGGATCCAGGATTCGCAGATCAAGCACACTCCCGTCTTGAAAGCCTTTCAGTTGCCCCAGACGCTCTTTCACCAGAGGCTCAAGGACGCGGCAGGTGACGTAGTCAACAAGCGCCGGCGGCGTGAAATAGACGCCCCGACGCTTGCGGCCGGCCGTGTTTATCCGGAGCTCGCCGGGATGCTCGGACGGCCGAAGGGCAAGGATCGCCTCATAAGCACATCCCAGCCACCAGAGCGGAACCGTCTGGAAGAACAGTAGGTCGATGGTCGAGTCGTTTGCAGGGCGCAGGAGTGCTCGAGCGGCCTCGACTATGAAGTCAAAAGGCATCGGAACGCGGTCGGGGTCGAATATGCCAAGCCCGCTGCAGTCGCGCGCGGCACGGCAGAGTTCCAAAAAGTTTGTCGAGGATCCACCCGCCCCAGACCTATCGACAGCGGCGCAGAGAGCGTCGGCAGCGGTTCGAAACGAGCACGCCCCGGGCCGGCGAGGAGGCATCTGGGCGGCCGCTACGAGGATAGCCAGGAGACGAACGATCCATTCCACCGACCGGGCGTACGCGTCTTCAGGGTCCAAACCGGTTTGGTCGCTTGTTGCAGCCCGATACGCAGCCGCCAGCGCGGCACGAGAGCGGCTAACAAACCGGTCCAGCCCTCCGGTATCCGCATCAGCTTGCTTCGTCGTCCTCGCCATCAGTCTGCGGCAACCTGCTAAACGCGACGCCGCCGGTCGCGGCGTCGCGTACATATTGTAGGGTATCGACCGCGCAACAGGCAAGAAACGACCCGGAGACTGTTCGGTTCCACGGGAATCACGTCATGCCGAACTCGCTTCAGCATCCAGGCACCGCACGGATGGACCCTGAACCAATTTCAGGATGACGATGTCCCGGGCGTTAGCACCCGTAGGACTGAACTAGTACCCGGGCAGGCCGTTGCGATAGGTGCGTTCTCGGCAATTCTGCCGCTTAGTTGAGGGGCGTCGAAATGCCATGAAAGCTGGGTTTGCGTTATGTCGCAACAAGCTCCGATCGGAACCCCGCGGCGCTCGCGGTCACCCGCAACAGTCAACCCAGGCAACAGGAGGAATTAGCTTTTCCCAGTGCTCTCGCGACGAGGAAAAGGGCATTGCTATTGCGTTCGGGACACCAACTGCAGGCGCAACAAGATAAATTGTGCACCACCAAAGAGCAACCTCGGCAATATGGCGCTACCTGCAGACCGCCGGGTTGGGCTAGCGCTCACTTTCTCTCTCAAGAAGCCTCAGGCACCCCGGCAGCTTTTTCCTCGCGGGGGCGAAAGTAGAACTCGTCCAGCACAATGCCCGCGGCGACCGCGGCCGGGGCAGCGAGGAATATCCCGACAATGCCGAAGAGTCCGCCCATCACCAGCACCGAGAAGATCACGGTGACCGGATGGAGCGACAACTGCCTGGACATCACGAGCGGGATCAGCACGTTACCCTCGAACTGTTGGATTATCACAAACGCAATAACCACCCACAGTGCCGTAACCGGATTGCTGGATAACAGGGCGACGATTGTCGGCGGAACGGCCGACAGGATCGGCCCCAGAACCGGCACCGCTTCGAGCAAACCCGCGATCACCGCAAAAAGAAACGCCTGCTCCAGGCCGATAATCGAGAGTGCAATCCAGGTCAGCAGGAAGATAAGAAACATGCCGATGAGGACACCCACAGCCCAGGCTCTGACCTGAGCGGTCAATCTCTCACCGGCGCGCTTTGCGCTCGCTCTTACGTTAGGATCTAACGCGCGCAGAATGCCTTCAGTGATCGGGGCGGGATTGGCGAGTAAGTAAATAGTTATGATGAAAACAAGCAGCGCGCCGCCGACCGCGCCGGCCACGCTGGCGGTCGCACGTGATGCTCCCGTGATCACCGGACGAAGGATCTCTTTCACGCTCGCTGTGTCAAACTTCCTCGGCACATATTCATCCAGCCCGACCTTTTGAATCCAGCGATAGAGCTCCTTGCCGTAGCCCGGTCCCTGCTTGATGAGCTGGGCGCCCTGCCTGGTAGCTAGCGGGATGACCAGGTATCCAGCAAGTCCGACGATTGCGATCACGGCCAGCGCAAGGAGCGCCGCAGACGCTTGGCGCGGCACCCTGTGTCTGTGTAGCCAGCTTACGATCGGGCTGAGCGCAGCGGTTATGAGAGCGCTGACGCTCAAGATAAGCAGAATGTCGGCAATCTGAGATGTAAATCTTATGGCAAGATATACGAGCGCGCCGAAGAGGATGGCTGCCCTTAGATCCCGGCCGGTGATAGTCCTATCCTGCATTCCGCACCACCTGTAGCGACCAATCCCGAAGTACAGGGATCTGCTCCTGCACCACGACAGAAAGCGGCCTGTTGCGGCTGCCGCTATCCTGCAGCGAGCCTTGTGCCTGCATTTCGCCATTGACGGGCTTTACTCCTGCCGAAAGCCAATGCAGGCTGACGCGTTAGGCGTGTTTCCCGCGATTCTCCCGCTTCGTTGAGGGGCGCCGAACCTCCGAATCGCGGAAAACGCTTGGGTCGCGTTCTATCGCAACAACCTTAGTAGAACCCCCCCATCCCATTGCCGTAAAGGGTCGTGGTGAGGGGTCTGCTACGCTTCGGCAACTCAGGTCCGTCCCTCATAAGCGCGGCGCGTGCCCAGTTGTTACCGAAGCATAGAATCTCGTCATGCTGAACTTGTTTCAGCATCCAGGCGCCGTATGAATCCACCCTGAATCAAGTTCAGGATGACAGCTTCCCGGGCGTTCGCTCCCCCAAGACTGAATCGATACCATCCGGTAAACACTTACGGTCCGACACTGCTCGGCTGCCGCTGGTGCGTCCGCCGGCGGCAGCACGAAGAAAATTCCGTGCAACCACTTGACTGATCGGTGGGCCTTGCATATAATGCAGTGGTAGCCGGTGGTATTATGTGGTAGACAGTGCCACCCAAAACGGGCCTTGCCGTTGACATGTCGACTCTATGTAGCCCCGTTGAAACAGAGATCGGTATCCGGCTGGAAGCGCAGCCCGTAGGCGTGCGCGCAGTCTACGTCGTCGACGTCGGAGACCGGGCCGACTCTCGCGAGGTTGAGGAGCTGTTCCAAGAGCTAGAGTCGCGGATCCAGGTCCGGCGGATTTGTGTCGGCAGGCTGATCGGCTACGCCGTCCAGGCCCATCGGCGCGATGCGGCAGTGCTTGATGCGATTGAGGACGTGCTGCGAGAGAGTTTCGCCTGTGTCGTTGTCCAGCGCGCTATTGACGAATCAGTTCTGCGCCTAGCGACGGACCTGTGCCGGCGCACGGGAAGCCGGGTTATGCCCGTGCCGCGCTGTGCGATCTGCGGCACCCCGGACCCGTTTCCTGCAGCTACGGTGAGCCTCTCAACCGGGCCGGGGCAGCCGGCTGCGCATCGAGAGTATTGCGTTCGGTGTACCGCCGAGGCCTCCAGGCCTACCAACAAGGAGTTCGTCAAATCCCTCCTCGCAGCGGACCGCCGTTGCCTCGGGGCATTGGAAACTGCGGATATCGAACGACGGCCCTCACGCTGCGGGACGGTCAGGTTCAGAATCAGGTTGTAGGTGAAATGTTCTCCGGCGCATACGAGCATACGGTAGACGATAAGGGCAGGACGGTTGTGCCGGCTCGTCTGCGCCAGAAGCTCGGCGACAGGTTCGTAATCACGCGCGGGCTGCACGGGTGTCTGTGGATATTCTCTCAGAGCGCCTGGCCGAAAGTTCAGGAGACCCTGACACCCAAATCGCTCTGGGACGAGCGTGGACTCAAGCTCGAGAGGTTTTTTCTCGGGGCCGCAGCCGAATGCGTGCCGGATAAGCAGGGGCGGATTGCCATCCCGTCAATGCTCATGGAGCATGCAGGAATAAAGCCGGGGGACAGCATCTGGTTGATTGGTTTGACCGACAAGATAGAGGTTTGGGAGAAGTCTCGCTGGAACGACTTCAACGCGGGGCTGACCGACACCATTATCGCGGAGCTCGGAAGGGAAGCCGAGCAGCCACGATAGCTGAAAGAGAAAAGAAGCAATAAGGGACTGGCGGGCACACGGACGTGCCCGCCGGTCTCGTTTCTCGGTCGATCCGCAATCTGCAGCCCGCCGGCACGCGCCGAACCGGCGGAAAGCGGACTTGCTGATCACGGATTCCGTTCGCGATACTCCCTGTCGCTTCTTATGTGGTGGTACACGTAGAGCGCTAGCAGGGTCAGGATCGCGCTGACGATTGCCACGTCGGCCTTATGAAAATAGGCTCTCAGCCTGGTATCCCACTGATGCCCGAGCATCTTGCCTGCGTACGCCAGGCCCAGGCACCAGGGAAACGACCCCAAGAACGTGTAGACCACAAAACGCCAGAAGTGCATCTCGGCGATCCCTGCAGGAAAAGAGATGAAAGTTCGCACCACCGGCAGGAGCCTGCTGATGAAGATCGCCACATCGCCATGCCTGGCGAAGAACGCGTCGGCCCGATCCAGATCCTTGCGGCGAATCAGTATGTATCTGCCATATTCTTCGATGAAGGGCCTGCCACCGTATTTGCCCGCCCAGTATGCGACCACTGATCCCCAGACGCATCCTGCCGCCCCGGCGACGCCCATTAACCAAATGTTGAACCTCGCTGGATCTTTGTATACGAGATATCCGCCAAACGGCATGATAACCTCGCTCGGAAGAGGGATGCAGGCGCTCTCGATACCCATCATAATCACGATGCCGAGATAGCCGAGGTTGGTGACGTTGACCGTGATCCATGTCGTAACGGCGTGGATGATCGATTCCAAATAGGCTGTCCTCCTGATCAGCCCAACATTATATCACGCGGCAGGCCGCCGCCGTCAGAGCTCGCCGGATCGTATCAGTTCAATCTTACGGCGGCGAGCGCCTACGAACTCGTCATCCTGAACATGATTCAGGATTTCTTGCTGTGGCGCGCGGATGCTAAAACAAGTTCAGCATGAAGTGGTTCCCCGTGGCAGCTAACAGTCCCCGTTCGCGAGCTCATTCTTGTTCCGCAAACACACGCCGGGGTATCATCTATAATCAGGACGTGCCGCGGTCGCTCCCAGGCACGCCGGGGCGATCATACCGACGCAGATAGGAGCCCACAAAATGGACTTAGCCGCCGTCAGAACTAATTTTCGACACCTCGACCGCTGGATATTCCTCAACCACGCAGGTGTTTCGCCGCTGCCGCGCCCAGTCGTAGAGGCGATGAAATCGTTTTTGGACGCCGCCGCCGAGAACGCGGGCGAGAACGACTCGAAGTGGGCAAAGCGCGAAGTCGAACTCCGCAACGGCCTATCAACTGTCCTCAACTGTTCTGCCTCCGAAATCGCTTTGGTGAAGAATACCAGCGAGGGGATCAGCATAGTGGCTAACGGCATCCACTGGCAGCCCGGCGACAATGTGATCATCTGCAATGTCGAGTTCCCGGCCAACGTCTACCCGTGGCTCGCGCTGGAACGAAAAGGTGTCGAGGTGCGGTTCGTCAGGGAACGAGCAGACGGCAGGATAACGGCCGACGACGTTCGAGCGCTCATCGACGACCGGACGCGGGCGGTATCGCTGAGCCTTGTCCAGTTCGCGAGCGGCTTCCGGATACCGGCCGAGGAAATTGGCGAACTCTGCCGGAAGCGCGGGGTATTGTTCGTGCTGGATGCGTTCCAGGCAGTAGGCGCCCTGAGGGTCGACGCTCAGGCATTGCAGGCAGATGCGATAGCATCGGCGTTCCATAAGTGGCTGCTCGGCCCTGAAGGGATCGGGTTCCTCTATGTGCGAGGGGAAGCCATGGAGAAGATCGCCGTGTCGGAATGGGGTTGGAAGAGCGTGACCGTGCCTTACACATCGTTCGACTACAGGCTGGACCCCAGGCCAGATGCCTCCCGGTACGAATGCGGGACGCTCAACACGGCCGGCATCTGCGGCGCGGCGGCCGCGGTAGATTTCTACCTGCAGGCCGGAATTAGCGAAGTCGAGAACCGCCTGATCGAGCTCACCGACTGGCTGTGCGGTCGGCTCACCGAGCGAGGCTGCCGCGTGTTCAGCCCGCGAGGCGAAAAAGAGAAGTCGGGGATAGTCTGCTTCGAGCATCCGGGCCGTTCAACGGATGAGATCGTCAGAGAGCTAGCGAGGCGCCGGGTTTCTGTGCGCAAGCGTGCCGGCAGAGTAAGGGTCGCACCTCATTACTACAACACTGAAGAGGAGCTTGAGGCGGTGCTCTCCGTTCTGCCGGGCTCTTTGCGATAGGCGGGTTTCCGGCTACTCTTCGGCTCAGTTAAGCGGTGCCGAATCGCCGAGAATGCTTGTTTTGCGTTTTTTTGCGATAACCTCGTTATGCCGACGTAAGGAGGCCCGGACAGGTGCAGCTCACCGGCGCTTGCCGGTGAACGCCCCGCCCGAGGCAATCGCAGTTATGCGGCGCTGGAGGAAGATCTGGCCGCCGCCGTCGGTCGTGCCAAGGGCGTCGTGGCGCGTGACAGTGACCTCGGGTGCAAACGCGCCGGCCTCGATGGCCTTCTTGCGAGCCCTCTCGCGGACGATACTCACGGCTGCCTGAGTGGCTCGGTCGAGCTCTGTGAACTCGATGCGCTCCTCGGAACCGTGTAGAACGTAGTTCGATGTATCACCCGGCCTGATGAGAATCTCCTCTCTCACCGTGATCTCGCTGGCTATAGCGCCGATTGCGTTGGCGACGTCCGCATGTTCGGGGACGACTATCTTGCAATCGAGGTGGTCTGCCACAGGAGGAACCAGCGCTGCGGCAGGCGCGCCTATCGCGACTACGGGCCTCCTGAGCGAGAACCTGACGCCGAGGCCGACCCCGTCGTCGCGAAATGCCTTCGAGATCAGAAACTTCCAGTCATCGGGGATCTCGTGAATCTTGCGGCTTTCGTGCGCGACCTCGCGCCGCACAATCTCCTCGAAAAGCCTGCGGATCACGACGTCCATTGCCCGCCGCAGGACGTCTTCGGGAGATGCCCCGTACATCACCGCGAACGCTTCGAGCGCCTTCCTGGCCGCATCCACGCTCCAACGGGTGAACGCACCGGTGACATGAAGCAGATCAGTCGGCGTAAGCCCTCCACGCTTCACGACGCCCCAGTCCTCCAGCCTGGAAAGCGGCAACAGCCTCGGCGACGGCAACTCTAGCGAATCGGCAGCTTGCAGTGCCAGGACCGGCCCGGAAGATAGCAGATCGACGAGCGCTTTCTCGCGGTCAGTCAGACCATCGGCGGCATTGGCTGCGAGGATCAGAACATCCAGTGGAGCGGCGTCAGTCCATTTTGCATAACGCCTTGGATCGAAGCTGTTGAGAAATTCCTCTACAGACCTGTACTCGTGCACCAGATACGCAAATGGGATATTGCGCCTCGGACCGACAGTGATACGTCTGTCGCCGGTGAAGTCGATCCGTGAGTCGCCGCCAAGACCTACGGTGGATATCTCGACAGCATCTACCCCCATCGTCCAGGAACCTATGCGCGCACCGTCTTCACAGACGGCGACGTGGCCGTCGGTCAGTATCGCGCAGTCAGTTGTGGTGCCGCCGATATCGACCACCAGGGCGTCGCGAAAACCAGTAAGCATCCTCGCACCGCTTGCGCTTGCGGCCGGGCCGGAAAGGATCGTTTCGACCGGTCGCGCACGAGCAATGTGCTCGTCCACAGGCGAACCGTCACCCTTCACCACCATCAACCTGCCGGGGATCTTGAAATCCGCGAGAGCCTCGTGCACGGAGTCGATCAGATCCCGGATCACGGGCAGGAGGCGGGCGTTTGCGATGGCGGTTTGTGCTCCGTGGATGGCATTCAGCCGGCGGCTGACCTCGTGAGAGCAAATAACGGGCACGTCATATACTTCCAGCACGACCTCACGAGCACGGTTGGCGAGCACCGGGTTGCGCACGGTAGCATAGCCGGCGATCACGATAGCGGCGCAGTGCTCTTCCTCGACGAGCCGTCTCGCGGCGCGACGACAAGCATCTTCGTCGAGTTCTTCGAGTATCTCGCCCGTGATCGATACCGCCCCGGGGACGTTGACCATCGGCGAGTGACCAACCTGCTCCGGAGTCCAATCCCACGGCGAGAGCGCGATCAGTCCAACTTTGCAGCCTCTACCTTCTACAATTGAGTTCGTTGCGAGGGTGGTCGAGAGCGACGTAACTCGCACCCTGCGCACAAGCTTTGGCGGAAGCTGCGACAGGGCACCGCGTATCCCGTCTACAAGGTTGTGGTAGGTAGTGAGTGATTTTGCCTTGGCCAGTACTTTGCGTTCTCCCAGGTCATAGACGACGGCGTCGGTATAGGTTCCTCCGGCGTCTATCCCGAGGCCGATGCCGTGCAAAGGGCGCCCGCCGTCACCGGATTCGATCACGACCTCGTTCGGTGTCAGCGCCGTGTCCTGATCGCCGGCATCGATCGCGACTGCGGCGAACACGCGGTCGTCGCCGGTCGAGACGCAGCGGGAGTCGGGCGGCAAGACGAAGATCCGGGGATCGGACCAGTCACCCGAGAGGATCTTGTGCATGAGGTTCGCGTCGCCTTTGATCAGCTCGAATTCCCAACCAAACGCGCCGGCCATCTTCCGGGTGAGCTCGACGAGAGCGTCCTCGTCAGGAAATCCCAGGTCGATATAGGCCGCACGGGTGTAGTGCTGCTTCCAACGGTCGAAGAACGCGAGAATGTGATGGGCGTTCTCCTCGCCGAAGCGCTCCTGAAGGTCGCGGAACTCAGGGTGCTTATCGTAGCCGATCTTCTCGTAGTTGAGGTACAGCTCGGCGGCCTCGCGGTCTCTGGGATTGATCTTCTTAGTGATCCAGCCGAGGGTGTGGTAAATCGTGCCGGGGTGTGCGCGGAACTGCCTCAGATACGCCTCCGGCGAGCCGAGAAACAGGGTGCTGCAGTCGTGCGCGCGCGGGATCACGACTCGGATATCGCGCGACACCAGGTCCGCAGCACCCCGGCCACAGAGACCGTACATCAGGACCACGGCGTCGAAGACGCCTTGCCTCGACGCCTCGTCGATCTCCGATTGGAGAAGCAGCCTCAGATCGTTGGGCCGAGAGTGCAGCCCCGCATCAAGGACACGCAGGTCCACTCCGTGCGGGACTTCTTGTGCGAGGCGTCTCAGGTACGGCTCGAACACGCCGCAGGCAATAATTCGGAACCTCATAACTAATTCACCACAATATCGCAAGCCACGAGCCGGTGATCCGAATGCCGCGTCTTCCGGGCCGACAGAACGCAGGCATCCAACCGATGGCTGACCCACACCTGGTCGAACCGCAGAACTGGACAATCATTCAGGACCGTGTTGCAAAGTCCGTGCCCGGCCTCGCCGAACGCATCCCGCAACAACGGGCCGAACTCCCGCAGCGCCGCGTCGCCGCCGGGAGCGTTCATGTCACCTCCGACCACCAGGGGCATAGGCTCGCTCCTGCGGCCAAGGCAGCGCGCGACCGCGCGCGCCTGCATTCGCCTTTCCCGCCGGTTCGCCGCATAGGCCCGCCAGCAGGCCGGGCGCCAGGCGTCCAGTCGGAACACGGGCGGCGCCAGGCGGACGCTCAAGCAGTCTATCTGCTTCCCGCACGGCAGCCGGACCCGCGCCCAGACACAGTAGGTGCGCAGGTTGCGCGGCAGCGCAATACTCCTAGCTGGCCACCGGCTAATGACGGAGGTATCAATCCCGTATGCTATCCCGTGTGCGTGCCCGAAGAGCCTGTGTGCCAATCGCTCGACTTCGCGCTTTCCGGGAGACTCCTGCAGCAAGACAATGTCGGGCTTGTACCCGACCACTTCGGCGGCTGCTGCAGCATTTCCCCCCACACAGTTGAGCGAGACGACGCGGAATGCTGCGCCGCGATTGACAGCCTCTTGCCACTTTGCGCTCGGCCGTGACCTAGGCCGCAGGAGCGCTCTAGGTTCCTCGGCAATCGCGGCCGTCCACACAAGCCAGAGCGCACACAGTGCCAGCGCAGCTCGCCGCGGGCGGCGCCAGCCTGCAAGAACGAACAGCAGGCCTACGATGCCCCACGCCCACGCGGGCCACGCCGTGACAAACGCCAGCGAGTCGGGCTGCGTCCAGTAGGCACCAAACACGAGGAGCCACGTCAGGAGCGAAACGGCGAGGCAGGCACGAGCAGGCCTCGGGGAGACGAGCACTCCGGGCTTCATGGTTTCATTCTACCACACCGCTCATTCAGCGGCCCTGCCGTCGCCCGGGCCCTCATCAATTCGGTCATGCAGGCGCAAACGCCCGCGCCCGGGGGCCCCGTTACCCTGAACTTGTTTCAGGATGGATACCTTGGCCGCCTGGGTGCTGAAACATGTTCAGCATGACGCGGTTCCAGTTGAATTGAACTGCCGCCCAGGCTGCCGCGACAGGCGCGTTTCCGGCGATTCTTCGGCTCAGCCAAACAGCATCGGATCGCCGAAAATGCGGGGTATGCGTTCTATCGCAACAAGCCCGCGCGGACAGTCCGGGGTAGCATACCCGCAACAGTAAGCATCGCGAGTTTGCCAAACTCGGGGACGCGGAGCTAGGGAGCGAAGCAGCGGCGGGCCGGGCGTCGAAGCCGCCCGGCCCGCCGTCCGTCAGCCGCAACTCGTTATTCGCAGCAGCCGACCTACTTCCCCATCAACTTTTCAATAATGTATAGCTCGAGCCCCTCGTAGTCCCGCGTCGCCCGGAATGATTCGATGGTAGCCGAGTCTAGCGAGCGGGCTATCGCGAGAAGGTGCTCGAATATGCGTTTCGAGTTGATCAGGTGCTGATAGCGCTTGTCGGGTGTGGTGGTTCGGAGGGCTTTGACGTCGAAGCCGACCATCTCGCCGTTCGTGCCGTAACCGTAACGGTCCAGGACCCAGACCTGGTTGAACGCGCTCCTGAGGTTAACCGAGCCAAATGCCTTGTCCTCGTCAAACTTGAGGCCGTTCTGGTCGTTCAGGTGCACGGCCCAAAGTTTCTTATGCCACAGCGCGAATGCCATCTCGTCCGACGGATCCAGCCCCGCCAGCATCGCGTGTGCGCTCTCGATGTTGACCCCCACCCTGTCGGGGTCGATTGTCTTGTAGGCGAGCGCGATAAAATGGCCGGTAGTGGGATTGTAGGCGTGGTCCATCGGCTCGTTGGGCTTCATTTCGCCAATGATGCGGATCTCCTTGTCGTAGTCGAGGAGCGCGTTGATGTAATCGACGCAGCGCTGCGTGGCGGTGACGGGATCTTTGGCCTCGCGAATGTAGGTCCCCTCGCGGGCAGGCCAGAGAACGATGTTCTTCGTGCCGATCATGCGCGCAATGTCGATTGCGCGTTTGGATCGGTCAAGAGCATACTTGCGCATTGCCGGATCGTTCGCGGTGTAGCCGCCGTCGATAGTGTTTGGGTGTTCCCACAAACGCGGCGCCACGAACTCCGCGACCATCCCGTGATCGTCCAGCAGCTTCTTGACCTGTGCGGCGACCCTTTCGGTGGTCGCGGCGTCGGCCTCGGCCGAGACCACATCGTCGTCGTGAAACTGCACTCCGTGGTAACCGATCTCTTTCAGCTTGGCTACCTTCTGGGCGAACTCGACCTCGTCCCGCACAGGCGGCCCGAAGGGGTCCGCGCCCGTGTGGATGTTCCACGGACCAGCGGTGTATTTGTAAGTGTGATGTCCCATTGCAATCCTCCTCCAAGGGAAACAACCGCGATAGCGCGAAATGGGCTAGACCCCGAAAGACAGTTCAGTTCTGCGGGGATTACGTCATACTGAACTCGTTTCAGCATCTAGTCGCCGAAAGGATTGCTCCTGAATCAAGTTCAGGATGACGGCGTCGGCGACGTTTGCGCCCGCAAAACTGAACGGATACAGCCCCGAAAGGGATTTGTGAAAGCATGCTGTCGCGATAGGCGCATTTTCGGCGATTTTCCCGCTTAGCTGAGGGAGGTCGAATCGCCAAGAACGCCGGGTTTTGTGTTCCATCGCGACCACCCCGGAAGCTGTCTCACGGCCTCGCTGACTTCGCGTTTTCGCGATTTTCCGGCTTTGTTTTCTACACGTGCTGCGGGGGATTGGGCGGTGACGAAGCTTGCAACGTCGCGCCGGGCCGGCGTTCCCGCAGCGTGTCCCTCAGGGGTATTCTTTTTCTCGAGCGGGTCTCCCTTCGCGAGTTGTTGGCTGTCGCGATAGGCGCGTTTTCGAGGAGTTTCGTGCTTGGGATTCGAGGGTCGAATCGCCGAAGACGCTGGGTCTGTGTTCTATCGAAAGAAGTCGGTAGCGTCAAGTCTTGTGTGTAAATTGCTTTGGCCGGTAGGCGGCATCCCAGTTTCGGTTTTGGTATGTAAGGAT
>JBMFPI010000041.1:6592-14682 GCA_049969195.1 Armatimonadota bacterium | reverse complement strand
GGATCCTTCGAGTCGGCGCCTGGATGCTGAAACAAGGTCACCGTGACGTGATTCCTGCGGAACTGGTCCGTGAGAACCGGTCCGTGCAAAGGGATATGTCCAGCGGGTACGCGCCGCGACCCGGTTTGCCGAAGGGCGAAGCCCGGTTATCGCGAAAGCTCGGCCGGTGAATCCCAACGATATGCCCTGTCGGCTGCGCCTGCGGCTACCCTCATCGAGCCGGGTCTTTTCCTGCCGACGCGGTCGGGCCCCGCGTGGCGCGGCTCCGCACTCACTATCCGCACGGCGCTGGGACTTATGAACGGCGGCGGCGCGTGCGACCGGTCCCACGGGCTCAGCAGGCTGTTCGCGTCGATCTTGCGCGTCGAGCCGGTGAGCAATCCCACCAATATGATCACCATCGCGAAGGCGAACGCGACCGCCATCGCACATACGATACGACTGTACCTGCCGGGAATCAGCCCCCGGTACACTGCCAGAAGCCACTTAAAGAGCATTCCGAGGTTCATGAACGGCATTCACCTCCAGGCTGTTGCGGCAGACGCGTTTTCGGGGGTTCTCGGGCTTAGTTGAGGAACGTTTATTCCCCGAAAGCGCCGGGGTTGCGTCCTATCGCAACGACCTCATTCACCTCAGAAAAAAGTGGTTCTGCTATTGAGTAATTACGCGCGACTGAGCACGTCTAAACCTTTGCAAGCCGGTCGATAGGCTGCACATAGCAAAACTGCGGGGAAAGGGGGAACAATTTTCGTACAGGAGTCTGCAAAAAGATGGCGTTGAAGCTGACCAGAGAGAGTATCGTTCTGATAGCGATCTGTGTAGTCGACCTTGCGTCGACCCTGTTCCTACTGCGCGTGCACGGCGCTCGAGAGGGCAACCCGCTGATGGCGTTTTATCTCAGGTACGGCGTAGGCACGTTCGTGCTAATGAAGCTCACGCTGATCTTTCTGCCGGTCTTCGTTGCCGAGTGGTCCAGACAGTATCGCCCGAGGTTCGTGCGCTTTATGCTCAGAGCGGCCATAGTGACGTATGCGGGGGTTTACTTGATGCTCTTTCTCACCATCAACGTCGGCGCGCAGACTTCCGCAGTCGGCGTGCCCATCGCGGAACCGATCCGCCAGGGCTCGACGATTGGGATGCCGTAACCGGACGACTGGCCAACCCATAGTGCGACAAGCGCGCTTGCGGCGGTTTTCCAGCTTCGTCGACGAGCATCGAATCGCTGCAAACGCTGGACGCGTCTTCCATCGCAGCAACCTCATGTGTGTTACTCGTCGCCTCGGCCGAGTTGGCAGGTGACGACGTTATTTCTGCGCCTTGGGTGCCCTGGACACGCACTCCCTGACCGAGATCCGCTTCTGCGGCGACCTGGGAGCACCCGGCCGGATGCATGAGCCGATCGTTAGCCACGCGGGCTAAACTCTTCCGTGCTCCCGATAATACCGGAAGCCCTCTACCATCGTCTTGATATTCTCCCAGGGCACCCCGGGCGCGATGGAGCTTGAGGCACCCAGGAACAGGCCGGTCTGCGGGCCGTACTCGACGAGCCAATCGAGCTCGCGCTTTACGTCGGCGGGAGTCCCCATCGGAAGCGTCCGCGTGACGGAGACCCCGGCGATGATGATCAGGCTGTCGCCGTCCCGGGTTTTCATCTTGCAGATGCGCTCGTAATCCATGCCGTCCTCATACTGAAACCCCTGAAAGCCGACCAGGCCGCAGTCGAGGAGCCGCGGGACCATCTCCATCAGGTTTCCGTCGCAGTGCCAGATCATCTTGATACCGGCCTTCAGGCACGGTTCGATGGAGCGGGCGAAATGCGGGAACCAGATCCTGTCCAGGGATTCGATGCGCACGAGCGTGCCGCGCGAGTCGGCCATATCGTGATCCAGACGAACAAGCGGCGGAAGATCTCCCTCAGCAATGGCCCGCGCCGCTGCCCGGTTGTTTCTTGTAGCCAGGTCCGCCTGAAGTGAGAAATGCCTCTCGATAATGTCCGGGTACAGCGCGTAGGCGGAGAAGTAATTCACGTAGCCGTACGTCCCATAGGCGAACCCGGGGAAGCTGATTACACCGTACGGGTTCTTGAGCATGGTCGGACCGATCTCATCCTGAACGGCCCGCTCGTGCTCGATGATCTGTCGGACGCGGGCCTCCTCGTCGAACTCCCGGATAGCCTGGGCAAGCTTCGGGAACACAAAGCGCTCCATGTGCTCGACGGCGGCCTCGGGCGAATCGACCAACATACCGTCGACTATGATCTCGTCCGCGCCGGTCGTCGCGCCGTGCGATCCGCCCTCATAGCCCCGCTCACTCATCGAGAGCGGGTTCTCCGGGATCCACTGGTCCATCAGGCAGGTGCCGACGGCGATCTGCATATCGCGGTAGACCTCGCGCGGTCGCTTCACGTAGTCGCCTGGCTGGGCGCCGGCAAGCCGCTCGATTATCGAGTGTTCCATCGGGTTGATGAGCCAGCTCGGGATGCCTTTGGTCGGCCTTTGGTAGATTGTATCTAGGGCGAGCCGGGCGGTGGGAGTCGTCGGTTGCATCGGTCAGGCGTACCTCACGAACGTAACAATCTGTTGTGACAGCCTTTCGATCGCCAGTGCGAGTTACATGCGGCGCATAGGTTTTGTCCCGTCAGCCGGTCAGTGATCCCACTCCCACTCGCGCTTTTTCTGCCGTTTGCCTTTGTCGAAACTCGGTATCTTAAACTGCGCCCCGCCCTTGAGCGCCGACTGGTGTGCCACAATCCCGGGGGCGGTGTAGGCGACCGCCTCATAGACGTCGATGGCCGGGGGGCGTTCGTTGATCAAAGCGTCGATGAACTCATGTGTCAGGAACGTGTGCGATCCTTCGTGCCCGCTTGCCAGACGCAGCGGCTCGGGGAGCATGTCGGTCTTCCACCACTCAGGTATGTCGTATTTTTCGTACTCTGCTGCCGCGCGCTCGAACCCGCCGCTATCCTTTTCCATTTGTCCGCTGACTCGCCGGATGATCGCGGGAAGGCCGTTCGGATGTGGCTCGAAGAAACTCATCTTGCTGCCGTACCACTGGGCCCGCTCGCAGCCTCCGAATGCGCCACGCCAGTTCACCGACACCCTGAAAGGATGTCCCCTGTCGGTCTTGAAAAAGGCTGTCTCACACCAGAAAGGATTGTTGTAGCGGTTCGGGAAGTTGATCGGGTCGCCGTCGCCCCATCCGAGGCAGGTCACCTCAACAAGCCGTTCGCCGGTGAGGCCGACCAGGAACGATGTGCAATGGGTGGGATAGAGCATCGGAGGCAGGCCGTGGCGCCAGGTCGGCTTGCCGTTCTCATCGTACCAGAGCACGTGCTCCATCCCCGCGTGCAGATACTCGGCCTCGGCGTAGTATATCTCGCCAAACTTGCCCTCGGCGTACCATTTGCGCGCGGAGATCATCGCCTGGTGGTAATAGCTGGTCTCGGCCATCATATAGGTAAGACCGGTCTGTTCCACCGTTTCCACCAGCTCGTGGCATTCTTCGAGCGTCATCGCGGCCGGGACCGCGCAGATCACGTGCTTGCCGGCCTTGAGGCATGCGACCGAGTGCCGCACGTGATCCGGGGCGCCCGTGAACACCGCCACGGCGTCCACGTTCTTGTCCTTGATAAGCTCCTCAAGGGAATCGTAAACGTTATCGCACTTGAACCTGTTCCTGAGCGCCTCGCGCCTGTCCGGCCGCAGGTCGCTGACCGCCTGCACGACCGAGTTCGGATGCTCCAACCAGTAGAACGAGGTGCCGAAGCCGCCCCCGACTACTCCCATTCTGATCTTCTTGTCCGATGCCATTGAACGTGCCTCCTCTGGGAATGCAAGATCGTCAACTAACGCCATCGCGGCGAGAGCTGCCCCGCCGGCTTGCAGGAATCGCCTTCTCGAGAGTACTCCACTCTCCCGGTCCTTGGCAATCCGGCTCATGGTGCGGTACAGCCTCCAAGCAATCTCGCTGCGTTTGAGTACATCACTTTCTCTACAAGCTCCTTGCCCAGACCCAGCCGTTCGGCTGCAGCGATCAGCGCGCGCAGCTCTTCGTAGATGTAGTAAGTATAGTTTGCCTCTACCTCAGGCGGTTTCCTGTTCGTGTTCCAGGAGAAATTTCCGTCGGCATAATTGATGTAGGTTTCGCCGACGTGTTCGCGATAGCCGCGGATCAGCGTTATGGGAAGATCGCTGCCATAGAGCAGCCGATCCGGGCCGATAGTCCGGATCGCATACGCCAGCACGTCGGCGTTCAGCACGGCGGACATGTCGTACCAGACGTTCGGCAAGCCCGTGAGCCGCGGCAGCGCGCGCTCCGTCGTCGGAAGGCAAAACGCGCGCCCAATGTGCGCTACGATTATCCTGATCCCGGGATACCGGCGCGATATTTCCGTCAGTTCGCGGATGTTCTCGGGGTCGGCGATCCGGCCTTTGCGCGGCAGATGAAGCATCAGGATTGCGCTTTGGCGGTTCAGTAATTCGAGATGAGCTTCCGGCAAGAACTCGTAGATGCTCGGCTCCGGATCGCCGGACGGCGCCAGGTCCGGATACGGTTTGATTCCCAGGAACCCGTTCTGCAGCGCCTGCTCGATCACCGAGGGCTCCCACTCCGGCCTTGTCACCAGAAGCCCGTTCGACCGGTTCGAGCGCTCCCGCACACCTGCCAGGACATAGTCGTTGTTGCGCTCGAGATCGACCTCGCGAAGCGGTATGCCGAAAACGAGGGTCTCGACCTCCTGCTTCGGAAAGAGCATCTCGAGATTCGATCTGAGCTCCTCCCACGACTGCGACAGCCCGACCTCGTAAGCCCAGTTGCTTTTCTTGCGCTCATCGCTTATTGGCCCGATGTGCTCTGAGAGGCCTATGTGGACGTGCCCGTCGATGATCTTCGGCGGAAGCCACGGGGAGAGCTCATTTTCGTAGATCTTCCTGTCGACCTCTCTTTCGGTCACAGATCACCTCTCCCGGTCGTACACGAGCATAATCGACCCAATGTAGATCGTGCCGCTCTTCTTTGCCCCGCCGACGTTGTCGAGCAGGAAGAGCGTATCCCACGTGATCGGGTGGCGCATGATGCCGTCGTTCGGGCCGCCCCAGTGCCCAGCAGCATCACCGGTCATAGGCGCAGTCAGACACCGCCAGTCTGTGAAGTTCAGGTCGCCGTAGTTCGGCTGAAACGACTGTCCCTGGGAATCGACTACGCGAAGCCTACCGACGCCTCCTGCCCGGTCTCCCCTGACCCAGACCTTCGCCCAGCGGGGCCTGCCCACGATTGGCAGCATCGGCCTCGGGGAAATACGCACGAACCTCCACCCAGCGTCGAAGTCCCAGTCGAGCTTCGCACACACATCACCCGGCCCGCCTTCGGGGCATCTGGCGTATTCGATGCTGGCCTTTGCGGGGACTTTGGCGTCGCCGTCGAGTTCAAGCTCGTACTTGCTTACGCGCCCGCCCAGCTCGCCGTCGGCAAACGTCTCGACGATCTGATATCGCTTCGCCGGGATCCGCACGACGTCCTCACCTGCGGCGCTCACGAGTCTGCAGGCGAACGAGAACTCGCCCGCCGGCTGCACCTTGATCGTAAAAGCCGATCTTGCCTCACTGCCCGCCGGGAGCGTTATCTCAACTGGTTTCGTGTCCAGCTCGATGCCCTGAGCGTCTTCAAGTACGAGCTTGCCCCTGAAAGTGCCTTCGGTCCCACCCAGTGCCCGGACTACGATCTGCCCGTGCCGCGGCGGCAACACCTCGACCGTTGGGCACGCGGACGTGTCCAGCTCCAGCACCCTAACCAGCGGGGCATCCACTTCGTCTACGCTCAGAGCCGCGGTGATTTCCGGCTTCGGCTCGCCGTTCCAGACATAGAATGCTTGCAGCGGCATGACCGGGTGTGCGGTTGCGGTCGGCTTTCCAGGGCCGAGCGATACGGATGCCGCCTGCAGTCCCGGCCCAGACACGCTCAGCGTCGGATTCGGCCCGGCACATTCAGCCGCCACTTCCGCGACCAGCCGTCCGTTTCTGAGGCGTAGCTCTGCCGACGCCCTGAACGCCGCCTCTAGGGCCCAACGCTTACTCCTGGCCTTCGGCTCGACATATGTGACCGCACCTGAAAGGTCCAGCTCGAGGATGCCGCCTGCGGCGCGCGCTTGCCTGCGTTCGCCGAACACCGACACAAGTTCGAAGCTTGCTACATCGACGGGCAGCTTGATCTTGTGCGGCTCGCCCGTGGTCCAGGCGGCCAGCCGAAACTCGTCACCCTTTCTGAAGAGTGCGAGGTAGTCGCGGTCGGATCCGGTTCGGATGCGCGCCGCAAACCTGTAGCCTGCGAGTTCTTTGGTCAGGGTCTGAATAGCGAAATAGGCCGGCTTCTCCTTGGAGTCGAGGTAGACGGTGCCGAAGTGGTGCTCCTTTTCGTTCGGGTCGGGGCCGTCGTCGCGCCAGTCGTACCAGATCGACAGACGAATGTCGTTCATCAGGTTCACGAGAAACATCCGTGCCAGAAACTCGCCCTGACGCTCGACCGTCATCCCGCCGATTGCCGAGTAGCCCCACTCCCCGCTTACCAGGGGGATCTGCTTGCCCTTCGGTGCGTATCTCTTGACGATCTGCCTGATTCGCGCGTAGTAGTCCGCCGCGTCCTCGGGTTTCGAGGCCCCATAGGCGTGCAGCGACACTACGTCAATGTGCTCGAGCACGCCGAGCCTGCAAATCGTTTCCATGAAGCCGAAGTCCCAACCGGCCAATGCGGGAGCGAGAATCGTGCACTTCGGGTCGGCCTTTTTCATGGCGGGGCACACGGCCCTGACAAGTTTCACATAGTCCTCAGCGTTAGGGTGGGGCCTCCAGAAGAAGATGTTGGGCTCGTTCCAGATCTCCCAGAGCACGCCGCGGCCCCTGAAATGGGCTGCGCCTGCCGCCGCAAATGCTGCAAACGCCTTACGGCCTTCATCGGTGTGCGGAGCCATCCCCTCGTCGTAGAGCTCGTTTCCATAGTCCAGGATGAATAGCGGTCGCATGCCGCGTTCCGCAAGGGAATCCACCAGCTCATCGTACGCCCGGAAATCGTACGTGCTCTTTTGCTTCTCGATGTCGTGCCAGTGAAAGTCCATACGGACAAACCGGAACCCAGCCTTTGCGATCTGCTCAACTTGCTTGTCCTCGCGGCCAGTGAAGTGAATATTCACTCCCAGGCAATTTGGTACGACAAACTCCGGCAGGCCCGGCTTCGCAGCCGGGGCTGCGCACGCCGTAGCTAGCATCAACACACCGATCGCGATTGCTTTGTCCATTTCTAATGCCTCCCCCATGCCGGGTTATTGCCAGTTGCGATAGGCCGCCGAAAACATTCGGAACATTTTGCGACGCAGCGCCCTTTTGCCGAAACGTGCGCCGGGGCCGTCGGTGATCGACACCATGCCGCGTCTCCGCCGCTGTTCTTCCGCCCTGCGGACGCAGATTTGCCAAGATTGTAGCGCGATACGCATTCCCGACTCAAGCGCAGGGACGCACAGGGTGTCGGCTTAGTCTTACGGGCGCAAGCGGGGGACCCCGTCATCCTGAACTCGATTCAGGATCCATCCCCTCGGTGCCTGGATGGAGAAACGGGTTCAGTATGACGTGATTCGCGCGGAACCGAACTTTACCCCGATGAGGTGGTCTCGATCCGCGCGTTTTCGGCGATTCTCTAGCTTGGTCGAGGATCATCGAATCGCCGGGAATACCGGTTTGCGTTCTGTTACAACACCCTCACACAAAACAGTCAGCCCGATAATCGCGGCGTCGGTCCAGGAGGACGGCTAACCTATGCGCTTGAAGGGGGCCTGGCCCCGGCCTGGAAATCCTCGGAGACCGTCGGCGAGCTCGAACCCGGAGGAATACCTGGTCTTATTACCGGATTTTGCAAATTCATTGCGAAAGGCACTTGACAAGCTCTGTTTGCTGGGATACAATACAGCAGTCGTGGAAGAAGTCTCCCGTTTTAGAGACCGCGCTCTAACGCGGCGATCCGCCACATCAGAAGGAGAGAAGATGATGACCAATAGTCGATTCCTGCTGTTTTTCGCCCTACTGCTCCTGGCCACAGCCGCCTCTTCC
>JBMFPI010000041.1:0-6582 GCA_049969195.1 Armatimonadota bacterium | reverse complement strand
GCTGTGCGTGGCGCGGGCCATCACGCCGGCAATGAGCGAATTCGGCCGGCGCGCCAAGGTTGAATTGGTTACCCAGAACGAAGCGTATGCCGTGGCCCAAGCCGCCGGCTGCGTCCTGCGCGGGCTGGCCGGCACGCGCGAAGTCCCACTGGATCCCGACAAATGGGTGTACGACCCTGACGGCATCTGCGTCTACGAGCGCGAAGCGGTTTGGGACCTGGGGTTGAACGGTGCTGATGTAGAATTACTCTACGGCGTATCCCCACAGGGGGATCCTCGCATCCGCCAGAATATCTACAATGCCTCCCAGGACACCTGGACCGACTGGCATGTCGAGCTCTTCAACGCCTCGAACTTGAGGGCAGTCGCTGTCTGGGACGCCGTCGAAAAGACCCCGTGGGTAGTCGAGTTCTATGATGCCCCAAGAGTAGGCTTTTTCGCACACGTTATCTCGGCCGGCTCCGGTAACCCGATGGCCATCGAGCCCGGCGAGACGCTGTACGTCGAGTTTACCTATGACGCAATCCCCGGACCGGTCAGCATGACCCAGTACCCGACTACGTGGTATCCGATTCCCGAGCCGGCTTCGATCGTGGCCCTGCTGAGCGGGATCGGCGCATTCGGATTGCGTGCGCTGCGCAGGTTCAGGAGGTAGGTATAGATAGACCAGAACTGGTTTCCATTGGCAGCGTAGTTGGCCTCCAGTCTATGGACGAAAGGAGGTTCGTTCAGGAAGATGACCAAACATGCGTTGGGCATTCTGTTCGTGGTGCTGATAGCTCAGGCAGGAGCTTGGGGCGCAGTCACGGTTAGCTGGACGGATTCGGCCGGGCCGCACAGCGTAGAGTTATCGTGCCTCTGGAATCCGGAATATGACGGGACGCCGTGGAGTCTGGAGCCCAAGTACGCGTGGCAGGGACAGATATACGTCGTGATGGACTCGTTCGGCCCGATAAAGTTCACGTTCTCCGGGAACTTCTACGGAGCGGAGGGGTTCGACTACGGCATTTGGTACGGGGTGCGCGTCGAGCAGACCGTCCTCAACCACACCGGAGCGCCCTGGAACGGGTTCAACGTGTGGACGGAAAACCTTGTCCCTGACCCCAATCCGGCACGCGACCCTACCTTCTACAACATGTATTCCTACGAGCCGTCGGACTGGTGGGTCGACATGTACCCGATGACCTGTTCGTTCTACGCCGAGGAGCCGCTTGTAGGACCGTTCGTAGCCAATGACGAGACGTTCTACGATGTGCTAAAAGTAAACTCGGACTACGACCCTGCAACCGGCGACGGCGGGTTCTACCTATATAAGCAGGCGGTGGCTGTGCCGGAGCCGGGTGCGATGACTACAGCGGCGGGCTGTCTGGTCGGCCTGCTGGCTTACGCCCGAAGACGCAAAGCCCAGTAAAGCTCGAGAGGGAAGAAGGAAAGAGAAGGAGAGGATTGGCCGGAGCGAAAGCTCCGGCCAATCGAATTGTACCAGGTTGCTGCCATTGAATTCAGACTCAGCCTTTTCGGGTATTAGTCCAGCCTTGTAGGCGCAAACGCCTTGGACGCCGTCATCCTGCACTAGATTCACGATCCATCCCTTAGGCGCCTGGATGCCGAAGCAAGTTCAGCGCGACGTGATCCCGTGGAACTGAAGTGTCTGGTTTTCGGCCACTCGACACTCCTCAGCCAGGTGGAAGAATCGCCGGAAACACGTCTGCGAGAGCAGCTTGAATGGTAAGCACCTAAACTTCGAAGGGCCCCCGCTCACGGACCGGCTACGCCATCGGCAGCTTTGGTTGTGCTGTCGCGGGTAGGGCGTTTCGAGAACGCCACCAGCTCACGCAGAACGCTCCCAGACCCAGCAAGACCGCCCCCAGTTTCGCCAGCCAACCCAGAATCGGAACCGCGAACACCAACCCGAGCACCAGCGCTCCCAGTATCATAGAACCCAGCGGCCAGACAGTCGACCTCCCTCCTCGTCGCATCAGCCAGACGCCCAGCGCGAGTGACGTGAAGATGCCTGCCGCGTAGAGCAGGATTGCGTAGACGAACAACACAGCAATCACAAGGGGGATGCCGACTACGGAGATAAGACCTATCGCACAAGCGACCGGCACCACAATCGCAACCACCAGTCCGACTCCCAGCGAAGACCAGGGCGATCTTGCCAGGGTTCGGGCCGCTTGCTCGCTTCTTTCGGGGAAGACGCTAAGTAGCGCTACTCCGAAGATAACCGCGGCGATCAGCCTGCCGAGCCACAGCGCAAAGCCCGACCAGAACACAGGCCTCGTCTTCTCTCTCGGCGGCAGTTTGTGTTCAACCCTGCCCATCAGCTTCGCCCCCGGATACTGCCGGAGGCGGTTGGGACTTTCGTAGAACAAGTTCCCCTTTATTACCGCGGTGTCAAGGAGGGTCACTGTGCCGGCACGGGCGCAGACATCGCCTTCAACGGTCCCCGCAATCACCAGTTCGGCAGCGGCCGCGCGCAGTGTTCGTCCGACTCTACCCTGGATATAGACCTCGCCTCCTGCAACCAGCAGGTCTCTCCCTGTGGACGCGTTCTTCCCGAGCACCACCGTCGAACCCGCCGCACAGGCGTTGTCGGCTATTCTTGAGTTCATCGTGACGTCCTGTCCGGCAAGCCACGCGTCGTTGCCGACCGGTCCGGTGAGATCCACCTTCTGCCCGACCAGCAAGACCGAGCCGCCGACGCCCCTTGTAACCGACACCCTCTGGCCGAACGCAGTTACGTCGCCGGGGACGTGTGGCTTGATGCTTATCGTCCGTCCGGCCGCAAGGATGTCCTCGCTCGACTTGTCAGATGCTGGAATCGCGACCGAGTCCCCAAACCTCAGCTCGACCGCTCCTGCCGCGCCGGCCACAAGCAATAGCGCCGCGCAAACCGCGGCCTTGACTCCGTGCGTCATCAGGTTTCCTCCTTCCTGAGCGAGGGCATGTTTCGAAGCCCCAGCGGCCGCGGATTGCCCAGGATCAGGTTGGTCATATTGTTCCTGACATCGATCTCGATTACGTTCGGACCGACAACTGCGTGCTGCGCAAGTTCGAACGTGTAAGGTGCCCAGAGCCGCTTCCCGATAAACTTGCCGTTCAGCATGACCGACGCCGAGTCGAATACGTCCTGCAGGTCCAGAAGCAGGGAAGAGCACTCGCGCTTGAGTTCGAACTCAGCGCGATACCTGACCGTGCCCGAATAGAACGGGTAATTCAGCTCGAGGTTGAACGGGTCTTGAGTGCGCGGCTCAGCGAGTGTGATTCCGTTGTCCTTCAGCCTCACGTGAAAATTGCCGACCAGACGGAGCGGCTCGCTCAGCTTCGTTGGCGCGACGACCCTGAAGTGATTTCGGCCGCGCTTGAGCAGGCGGCCTACCGGAGCGCGCACATCCTGGAAGTCCGTCAGCCAAACGGGGATTGAGGGCTCGTGACCCTCGTCTTGCGGTTGTCGATCCGCCGCTGGGCAGCATGGTTCCGGCTCGATGCGGGTGCCGTTGACGTAGACCTCGCACCTGGTGAAGTCACCGTCGAGTATCAGAGTGATTTCCGATGGGTCGCACTCAACCTGCACGTCGGCCTCGTAGGAGCCCGCGTATTTTGCGAAGTCGGGTTCGTGTGGATCCCAGTTGCAGGGGATATACCGGGGGTCGGTGCGGACGTCCACCTCGAGCGTGTTATCAAATTCCTCACCCCAGCCCTCTCCCGCAAGGGGAGAGGCTGAATAGCGGAAATGGTAGATAGATGCAACGTTGAACGGCACCTCAACCCGGATATTCTTGATCTCAACAGGCTCGGACTCGCCGGAAGGCTCGGCCGGCGCCATTGCATCCGGCACGCCGCTCACAAGAAAGAACGACTGATGCGGCTGGAACCTGAGCTGCACCTGTGTCCTGGCTCCCGCCCTGCGGCCTTCGATACGCGAGTATGTGCCCGTTTCCTGATAGAAGATCGCAGCGTCCGGGTAGTCTTTGAGCAGAGCCGTCACCTTGCGGTGCTTGTCCGAGCGATTCAGGAGGAAGGTGATCTTTCGGCCGTTTTTCTCGCGGCGATAGACCATGATGTCGTCCGCTCCGCCGCCCGCGATCTGGACGTCGTGGTCCAGCCGCTTTCTGAGCACGTCTACGAACGAGACCAGTTCTTCCGTACGCACGAAGGCCGTCCCCCGGAAATCCACCGGCAGGTTGTGCTTGATCGGCTCCATAGCCTTATGGAAGAACGTCGTGCTTACCCCCGCCGCCGCTACCTGCTGTAGGCGTGCGACCTCCCTCGGCCGAAGATACGGCGTCGCCGGCACGATCAACAGCTCATACTCCTCGTTACCCAGCCTGATTCTGCCGTCCGCCACCGTCCCCTCATCGAGCGCCTGGAAGTCGATGAGATCGAAGTCGATCTGATTGCGCACCAGCTCCAGACAGAGGGAATTGAGAAAGTTGTCAGTGTGGTCGAACTCGGTGGTCTTACGGTCGGACTGATAGCTTGCCCACAGCCCGCTCGATGGGTAGAGAACCGCCACCCTACACAGATGCCGCCCGCCGCACAGCATTTCTTCCATCCGCCGGACGTAGTCGACGAAATATCCGAAATCCTCCCAGTGGGGCGACTGATAGAAAAAGCTGGGCGGACACTCGCGCTTGGTCATGCCCGAGATGGTGTGGTAGATCGCATGCGGGACTAGCAGATTGATTCCCAGCGCATATTGCCAGTCGGTGACGCGCTTGAGGTCGGCAAAGGTGGTATCCCAGCCCATCACGCCGAAGCTTTCGCTCATCGCGCGCGCCTTTCCGTCGAAATGGGCTTCCGACGAACAGATCTTGTGCCCAATTATCGATATCCACGGGTTGCCAAGGGTCTGTTTCCCCAGGTGATCAACGCCGGGGATCTCCATAGCGCGCATTGTGCCGAACATATCCCCCTGGAAGCGAATCTGATAGCGCAAAGGCTCCTCGTGATTGTTGTGGCCGGTGTATATCACGCCATGCTCACGGCACCAGTCGCTCAGGTTCCTGTGGTATCGCTCGTTGAAAAGGAACCCGGCGTGCTCCCAGTAGTCGGCGCGAAAAGCGACCCCCTCGCGACCCGGATGGAAAAGATACGGGATCATAGGTCGGCAGTCGTAGCCGCAGCGCTCGCGGAATGTCTGGAAGTAGTCATCGGTATAAGGCAGATTCCAGTCATCGTAGCCTACCGAGACCCAATAGATCGACGGCTCGTCCGTGAATATCGCCCGAATGGTCTTGCCGAACTCTTCCCCGAAGCGCCTGAAGTATTCGTCATACGTGACGCGCTTGAAGCAATCTACCGCCTCTTTGGAAAGGGTGTCGATGTAGAAAGGATCATACCGGAGGGTGCAGTTGAAGATTGTCCAGTCCCCGGTAAGTGAGAGCATCTCGTCGATGCCTTCGAGCAGCCGTGTCTTCGTGACGGACCCGCCCTCGATGTTGGCCGCGATGACGCACACCCCCGGCTCGAACGAGTTCAGGTCTATCTCGCGCAGCGGCTTCGATTCCACAGCCAGGTACTTGCTCCGGTGGCTTGGGTCGATCTTCTGGACGGTCATGCCGGCGGTTCCGGAGGGCCAGTTGAACTCGTCGTAGATCCAGATAAACATCCCGCGCCGACTGGCCTCGCGCACGCACCAGCCGAAGATTGTAAACCACTCTTCAGACAGATACTCGACCTCCAGGCCGTATCTTGGGTGGACGATCACCTCCGAGATGCCCTTCTCGGCCATCATCTCGAACTCCCGAACGATGTGCCACTCCTGGATATGACCGTTGAGAAACCAGAAGGGGACGGGGGAGCGGATCTGTCGGGTGAGGTTGCTGCGGGCCGTGGAGTTCAACTGCTCTGCTCTTCCGCCGGTTTCTGCTGCCCGGGCAGCGGGATGGAAACGACGCCCTGCAGTCCCTCGAAGTGCTTGCTGGTGAGAACGGTGGCTTCGTGCGACAAAGCCGTGGCGCAGATGAACGCGTCGGCACGCGGTAACTTGTGGCTGAGACTGCACCGGGCTGCTGAGATCGCCAACCCGCCGTCCAGATCGATAACCGGCGACATCTGGATCACAGAGGCGGCACTCCTGGCGGCCTCCTCGCCGCTCGCTCTTAGCGCGTGCTTGAATACTTCATGCAGCACTGTGCTCGGCGTGATCGGCTCGTCGGGGGCCAGGATGTGCTTTTCATAGGCGTCGCCTAAGGCACCACCCGCAAGGTATGCGAGCCAACCGACAGTGTCAACGATCTTCAATACCTGTTCTCTTCCTCCCTGAACCCCTCGAGTGTGATCTCGGGGAAGGCGCCCTTTAGCTTCGCGGCATCGACTTCGGGAACCACGGCAATATGCGACCCCACTGAGAAGACGTCAAGCACCTCACCCTTCTGGATGCGGTGTCTCTTTCTGATCTCATGTGGGATCACCACCTGGTACTTGCTGGATAACCTCGCTCGTGCCATAGCCTGCTTCGTTCAACGCACGCGCGACCGACACCACAATACTACAATGGCCCACGCTCGCTGTCAAGCGAAACCCGGCGGCCAAGCGTCATACTGAGCCGAGATCCGGTCAGGCTGAGCCTGTCGA
>JBMFPI010000040.1:0-14911 GCA_049969195.1 Armatimonadota bacterium | reverse complement strand
CCGGGCTTGACGCAGGCTGCTGCGACAGGCACGTTTTCGGCGACTCTCCCGCCTGATTGAGGAGAGTCGAATTGCCCAAAACGCCGGCTATGCGTTCTATCGCAACGACCTGGCATAACGCGCTATTCGCCTCGCATTTTCAGGTCTGCGATACCTTCAATTCCGCCGGAGACGATTTTGCCAAGCCGCGTATCCAGTTCGACGAACTCCGTCTCGGCTTTCATTTCGACGGTGACGCCGCCCACGGTCACCCCGGTTCCCCGACACAGTGCAATCCGTTCTATCCGACCGTCCCGGCCTCGCCTCACCCAGCACATCTCTCCTTGCAACCGCAGGCCCCATTCCTTCTGCACGAGCGCGTTATGCTTGCTGTATACGGGCCTCAAGCCTTGACCGGGCAGAGGATCATCAACGTCCGCCGCCACTATCAGATCTGTTCGACCGTCAGACAGAGCCACTTCGACGGCAACGTGACTGTCGGGATACGACGCTCCCGAGAGCGTCTCCAGCGGGAGCCGTCGAACGGCCCTCACGACGGTCTTCTCCTCATATGGTTCGATCAAGCTGACGAACGTAGAAGCCAGCGGGCCTTTCTGCGCCTGTCTGCGCACTGCAACACAGGGGATCCACGTCTCCTCAGTCGCGTTGAACCCCGATCCGACCCACGCCTCGCACACAAGAGCCTGCGCGCCCGGGGTCAGATCGATACTGCGCAGATGGACCTCGCGCGTGCGTTCTAGATCTGCGCTCTTGGCCGACGTATCGAGAACCTTGTAGCGGTCTTCGGCGGTCCAATCGACATACCACGCGATATCCGGAGAGGAGTCCATTGCGCTGTTGCGCAGGAGGGCGCCGCGCCCGTAATCGTCGCACGCCTCAAGCGAAAGGCTGCTGGTTGCGATTGATCCGTAGCAGGCGTGGGCGAACGTCGTATGATCGGTTCCTCCCACAACCCTGAAGACGTCGAAAACATAAGAACGAGTCCTCGAGACGTCGATGAGCGCTACGGTGCGCTCGTATTGGCTGCCTTTGATCATCTGCGGGCAGGACGCGCGCACGGCACGGAACTGAGAGCCGTCGGCCCAGAGTGTGGTCTTTCCCGAAGCACTCGGCTGGTCGGCGCCGTCAACGACGACTGTGTTGTGCGCCGCGGTCTTCATATACCACCGCGACTTCTCCGAACCCCATCCGCCGTACTGCACCTGTGGATAGCCGAAATCCGACATCAAATCCAACCCCAGAGCAACAAGTCCGAGATTCATGCCGTCGGAATGGCCGTGCCCACCTCCCGACTCGTAGTTGAGCCACACAGCTCGTTCTTGCGCACCTTTGCCGGAGCGCAGGACCGCGATATGCCATTCCTGCTTGTTTACGCTGCCGACCCGCGGCTGCGTCCCGACCCGGTCGATGACTTGTCTGACCTGTCTCTGAAACTCGTAAGGCAGGCCTTCGGTAGAGTAATTGTTCGCGCGATAGATGATCTGGACGAACGCCGGGTCGCCGGTGACTTTGTAAAGCTCCCACAGGAAAGGATAGCCGGACGGCATTAGACCCGCATTCTTGGTCAATCCAACACCGGCATAAGAGTCGGCCGGACGACAGAACGCGCCTGTGTCGCCCACGTTCGGATAGTACTTGCCTAGTAGCCAGGTATCGATGAAGAAACGATAGCCTGCTGGCAGCTTTGGATGCCGCTTGCAGGCGTCTTTGATGAAGTCGGGGTCGACGCGGGCGTAGATACCGAGGATCTTGGCCATACCCTGCGGCGAGTAAGCCGTGTAGCCCGCGAGGCCTTTCTCGCCCGTGAGGCCATCAACGGCCGTAGCCCTAGTAAGGATTTCATCAAGAATGGCAGTTACTTCGTCCGGCAGAACGTATTCAGTGCCGTCGGAAGAGCTCAGCACGGTCTTGATGACAGCGATCGTCAGGTCGGTCTGGGGGTAGTTTGAATAGATTCTGTCACGGTGGTCGACGGCGTGCCGGAGAATGTTGTCTTCGATGTTGCGCTGGATGTCGGCGAAAGTAGCCTTGGGATTCTCGATCCCGTAGTCACGAGCCTTGCGGGCGAGGAACGCGCACAAGTCCGCATCGGTTTTCAGTGCGTCGAATACCTGGTCGTACGCGAGGGCAAGCGACCTGGTTTCCTCGCACGCATCGTGCCAGGTGGAGACGTATCCCCTGGCCGGAGGACCCTCGTACATCACTCCCTGCTGGCCGAAGTCCATCGACGGGTAGATGTCGGCCACCCGATCAAGCAATACCCCGGCTTTGTGCGCGTATTCCCTGTTGCCCGTGACCGCGTACGCGGCCGCAAGGTTCACAATCCCGCCGAGAACGGCCTGTTTCCACTGGCCGTAAATGAGATAGGCCCCGATGAACCGCCAGCGGTTGTCGCCTTCGACGTAGCCTTCGCCGTCGTCGACACCGAACTTGTGCAGCGGGTCGCCCGGATCCGGGTGTTCGGTGTTGAAAAGCAGGGACCTATCTGCCTTGTCGGGGTTGAATATGCCGTGCTCGTCCAGCCCGGAGCGGTAGAACTTTTCGAAGTCGTTCTTAGGAAAGAGCTCCTTGCAGTGCGGGCACTGCATTTTCCAGGGCTGATCGAGTGCCTTTGCAATCCAGTTGTACATCGGCACGCTTTTCTTGCAGGAGGGACAATAGCCGCTCGACCAGACCTGCCACGCGCGCTTGATCGTAGGTCCGAACATCATCTGCCAAAGCTCGTCGTCGGAGTATTTCATCCACGGCCTTGCCCGGTCTACGATCTGCTGCTGGATCTCAGCAGCCCAGGGGTATTTGGCCGCGTTGGCTCTTGCCTTGGCAAGAAGCCGACTGTTGAACAACACACCGGCATTCTTGAGCGCCTTGGCCGGCGAGAGGATGCAGCAAGGCAGTACGGCTACAGTCAACACGGCCATGACAGGCCTCCTTATTCGTGCCATCTTTTCCATCCTAACGTGTGTTCCCGAGCAGGCATCAAATCCCGAACAAACGGTGCGCATTGCCGCCGAGAGTGAGCCTGAGCTGGTCGTCGTCAAGTTTCGAGAAGGCGAACCGTCCAACCTGGGGGCGGCAGTCCATAAACGGCAGGTCGGTGCCAAACAGCACTCGGTGGGCCCCTGCACCCGCAACCAGCCGCTCCAGCAAACCCGCGTAAAACGTCGAGGCTGTCACGTCCAAATATATGTTGGCGTGCTTGCACGCGAGTTGGATAGACTGGTCGGCACCTTCGTATCCAAAACCGGAGTGGCCGATGATGATTTTGGCATTCGGATAGTAAGCCGCCGGCTTTTCGAAACAACCCAATCCGCAATACGTGTCGCCGGCTGCCGTGTGACTCAGAACGCAGCATCCGAGCTCGTTCGCAAACTGCCACGCAGGCGCGTAGTTCTCGCCGTCTGCCGGATAACGGTGCACGGACGGGTGCAGCTTTATCCCGATCATTCCCGCATCGAAGCAGCGGTTCAATTCATCGCGCATCTCGGTCTTGCTAACGTGCGGGTTGACTGTGCAGTAGCCGTAGATTCGCCCCGGGAACTCGCGCATAGCCCGGATCAGCTGATCGTTGCCGAGCTTGTAGTCCGGTCCGATTGCGGCGTGCGCCGCAGAGACAATCGCGCGTATGCCGCACGAATCCATCAGCCTGACCATCTCCGCAGGGCTGCTCGCCGGTATGTTGAAGTGATGCCATCGACCCAGGTGCCCGTGGCAATCGATGATCTCAAACGAGCTAACCGGTTTGCCTTCGAGCACCTCGTCGATCATACGCCGTTTGAGAGCAAACTCCGGTCGTGCGCGCCTCATACCCATGCCAGAAGCCTTTCCAGATTTCCGCTTGCGATTGCCTGCTTGTCGGAATTCGAAATCTGCGCAAAAGTAATCAAAGCGACAGCCGCCCCGGGTTCCAGGTAGGGCACCCCTGTTCCGAACACCAGCCGCGACGCACCGAACCGACGGCATATGGCCTCTATTCCACCCGCAGCAAGATAGCTTGACGTCTCGAGGGCAAGGTGTTTGAATCGTTCCATAAGCTGATAGACGAATCGGTCGCATCGATACGACGTCTGCGTCACGACCAGACGAAGCTGCGGGTGATTCTCAAGCACGAGCGCAATTTGATCGTAGCTTGTCTGGTCGGCATTCACGAAGACCGGCACGCGGCGCCCTTCGAACTCTGCGAGCATTTCGCCGGCGCACCACTCGGCAAGCGAGTAGTTGTGGAACCAAGGAAAAAGACGCACCGCCCGAACACCCGCCGCCTCCATCTGATCGACAAATTCGCTCGGTGGGGGCATCTCGCCCGTGTGGTGAGGCACAGCAACCCAACAAGGGAAAAGTGGGAGCCCGTTCACGGCCTCGATAACCGCCGCGTTCCCCTCTGCCGGGTGAAGTTCCCGAGCAAGCGCGTGGAACACAAGTGCACGGCCAATACCCAACGGCTTCAGCCACCTGACGAGCTGTCTCGGCTCGAAAAAGTGCTCCGGAACCGGCGAGCCGAACCTGCCTACCTGGGCATTGCAATCAAAGAAATCCAACTTCACGCCGGATGACTCCCGCCTCCCTCGCCGGCAGTCTCAGGCTGTTGCGACAGGAACCTCTTGTCGCAACAACCTCGCAGTTTGGACGGTTGTGATAATCGACGCGCGTCGCGTGGGCTAAGTTTATACAACATCGAATCAGCCGACCGCGAAACGGTTTAGTTTCGCGGGAATCACGTTATGCTGAACTTGTCTCAGCATCCACCCGCCGAATCGATGGATCCTGAATCGAGTTCAGGATGTCGCGGTCCTAGGCTTGTGCGCCTGCAAGACTGAACTGATACCCGCCTGCCGACGACTGCGCACCGCGACTGAGCTCCGCAGCATTTGAGGATTGGTCGCGTGAAGCCCCGCTTCTGCGCCCGCAACCGTTCTTGACATCTCGAGAAACGGCTGCCCGCAGCATTGAACAGTCCTCTCCCGCCCGGGGCCGGAAAGCTGCGGCCATTGTTATTCCCTTAGCTCATCAATGTGCGAGATCACCTTCTCGACCGCGTCGGCGATGTCGTCCATATCCTTGCGGTCTCCGAGGAGCATGTTCTGAGTGAACCATACGGACTCACTCTCGCAGGCGCGCTCGCAGTTCTCGAGTCGGAGGTCTTTATAGTTGACTTTCTTGCCGTAGAATGGGCACCCGACCGGGCAGGCATTCGGGTCGATCTCGAACATGCCCGACCTGTAGAGCGGCACGTAGCCGGGGCTGCACGGAATGCCCTCCGCGTTGAGCGCCTCGATGAACTTCGCACGCGGGACGCCTGTCGATTCCCCGGCAAGATATCGGAAAATGTACAGGTGGTATGCGTGGACGGTGACGCGCTCGTCGCGCTTCAGCGGTTTGACGCCGTCGATTCTGCTGAGCCGCTCCGACAGGTAGAGCGCGTTTTCGTTTCTGCGGGCGGTCTCGGCGTCGAGCTTCCTCATCTGGTTCAGCAAGATGGCGCCCTGAAACTCGGTCATTCGGTAGTTGCTGCCCATTACAGGATGGTAGTACCAGGCACCGCCTTTGACGCGGCCTACGTTATGGATCGACCACGCACGGTTACCGATTTCCTCGTCCGTGGTCACGACGATGCCACCCTCGCCCGATGTGAGGTTCTTGGAAGCCTGAAAGCTGAACGCACCCACATCCCCTAGGGAACCGACTTTGCGGCCCTTCCACTCCGCGCCGTGCGCCTGAGCGCAGTCTTCGATCAACTTGAGCCGGTGTCTGCGAGCGATCTGCGTGATTGCGTCCATATCGCACGGAAGTCCTGCGATGTGGACGGCCATTATCGCCCGGGTCTTATCCGTGATCGCAGCCTCGACCCTGGCGGGGTCCATGTTGTATGTCTCCGGGTCTATGTCGACAAACACCGGGACGGCGTTCACCTCGAGAATCGAACTCGCCGAGGCGATAAAAGTGTAGGGCGTGACGATGACTTCGTCGCCGGAGCCGATCCCGAGAGCCTTGAGCGCGACAACCAGGGCAATTGTCCCGTTGGGGACGCAGACTCCTACCTTGCACCCGCAGTAGGCAGCGAACTCTTCCTCGAACTGCTTGACCTTTGTTCCGCCGACGCACCACCACTGTCCACTGTTGCATACTTCCACCAGGGCTCTGCAGTCCGAGTGATCCCACACCGGCCAGCTCGGAAACGTTTTCTCTCGAACTCTAGGCCCGCCCTTCACAGCAAGCTTGCTCAAGTTTGATACACACCTCCCACGCCGACCTACTCGCGGCGACGGCAAGCCGCGCGGTAGCAAGTCGCGTTCGGAAACAGGAACAGCTTGATCCATTACTTAGGCTTCGCCGTCCGGGCTTCCTTCGCGGGGAACACCGTGAAAGTCTGCACAGGCGTTGGACCCGGCAATTTGTGCGGGGTTGGTGGCACGGATTGTGCACAGTCCGCAATCAGAGGTCGGCTCGCTTTTTCCTCGCGAATCGAGAGGCGGCTGCAGCTTTCGCGCAGGGACGCGACCTGATCCAACGGGCCGGGCAGCGGTTTTTGCTCGGGGCGTGTCAGAAGATCTCCAGGCGGGTAAGTAAGGACAGGAAGAATTATCCTGTTATGATTACTGGTTTTTGCGCCAAAGCCCTTGACACGCAAGCGAATCTTGGATATAGTGACATTTGAAAGACTGACCGGATGGCAGCTGCATACGCCAGGGAGGGTGCACGGTAGGCTGCGTTAGTCGCCGGGTGCGGTTGAGGACGGAGGCACCGCACGCGGGGCCGGCCTGATTTCGGCGATTGGGCGAGGAAAACGGGACGCCGGGTCGATGGGGCTGAGCCGGCTTCGTTGGCAGTCTGGTCTCAAAGGGCGTTTGAAATTCCTGAAAAGAAGGAGGAGAAAACATGAGACATCTGATCCTCATCGTGGCTCTGGGTGTATTGTTGCTGCCTTCGCTTCCTGCGACAGCCGACGTTCCACCCGATGCGGACCTGTTCTGGATGTGGAACTGGACGCAGCAGTATGACCCGGCAAATCCGATTCAGTTCTCCCTGGTGAGGGACGTTTACGGATTGCCGCCGGGCACGGTTCCGGAATGGGACCTGCAGAACTGCCGGCTTAGAATTCCCAACCGCCTGGATCCGCGCCTGGTGAAGGAAGTATGGTGGGAGGTCAAGTGGGGCACCACAATCCCAACCTGGGAACCTCTGCAGATGGTGTGGCTGGAGCCGCCGGCAGGGAACTACCGGGTCACATCGTCCACGTTCTGGAAATCGAGTGCTCAGGGCGGAGAGAGAATATGGACCTGGAAATGGACCATTTTCCCGCAGCCGGACGTGGAGTGGATATGCTTCAATCCGCGGGTGTTCCGCCAGTTCTCCAATCCGGCGGGAACGAGCCTGTTCGAGGTTGAAGTGGGCAGCCGCTGCGGCATCCCTGAGGGAACCACTGCGATGCTCGGCATCCTCGGACTCAGCACTGTTGCTGCATTCCGCAGACTGCGTTTGAAGTAACCCGGTGCTTGCTGTAGGCACCCGGAGTAGTTGGAGCGAGGCAATCGCCTCGCTCTTTTCTTGTAACTGTTAGCAGTTTGTGCCGCTGCTAGGCCGGGGCGTAGGGTTTGCTTGCCCTGGGCAAAGGCACGTACCGATGGGACAGTCCAGTTCCACAGAAATCGTGACGCGCTGAACTTGTTTCAGCATCCCGGCGCCGAAGCTGGGTCGATCCTGAATCAAGTTCAGGATGACGAGGTTACGGGTGTTTGCGCATGCAAGAGTGAACCGATACCATTCAGGTATCAGCTCAGTCTTGCCGGACTGCCGTTCTGAGCGGAGCGGAAAACCTTGACCTCGCGCGGAGGTTTTTCGCTGGCGTCAGGATAACATTCCCAGAAGACTACACATTCTCCTCTTCAGCCTCTTGTTGCGATTCCTGGCAGAAACTGGTATATTGGTGTGGTTGCTGATCTGTGAACCGGTCTGTGAACCGACGAAGGAGGTGATGTCCAGTTGCCCAATATAAAGTCAGTCATCAAAGACGTTAAGAAGTCCCGCGAGCGACGGCTTCGCGCTCTGGCTACCAGGTCCAGGATCAAAACGATGGTCAAGAAAACCAAAGCCGCGCTGGAGGCGAATGCTGAAACTGCAGCAGCATTCCTTCGCGAGACTGTGAGCATAGTCGACAAGGCCGCAAAAAGAGGAATCATACACCCTAATGCGGCCAGGCGGCGCAAGTCGCGGCTTATGAAGCGAGCCAACCGTTACTTGGGCACCGGGGCTTAACGCGCCGCTCGGTTTTCCCAACGTAACCGGGCCTTCGCCGGCATTATCGTGAGCAGTCCGCCTGACCCGATGCATCGAAGTGTACCCGAAACCAATACGAGAGATGCGGGTGTCTCAGCAATGCTCGGAAGGGTAAGTCCGGTTCGCTGAAAGCGGCGAAACCGGGGGAGCGAATCAGTTTTCGGTTCCTCGCGCTTTATCCCCGCAGCAACTTAATTCCTGGTGGTCACCAAACAACACATCATCGACGGACTTAGAGAACTGGGCCTGCGCGCGGGCGATACAGTCGTTGTGCACAGCTCGCTATCCAGCTTCGGAAAGGTCCAGGGGGGAGCCGAAACTGTGGTTGAGGCGCTGCTCGAGGTCCTCGGGCCGGAGGGCACCCTGGCTGTTCCGACATTCAATTTCGAGCCGGATGTGTTCGATCCGGACAGCACCCCGTCTGTAGTTGGGCAGATCACTGAGGCCGTCCGCAAACTTCCCGGCGCAATTCGGAGCAAGCACCCGACTCATTCTGTTGCAGCAATCGGGCGGCTCGCCCGTGTCATCACCGAGGGGCACGAAAACGTAAGCCCGTTCGGTCGCGGCTCGGCGCTCTTCAAGTTGCTTCAGGCAAACGGCAAGGTCCTGCAGCTTGGCGTTGATCAGACTACCTGCTCGATGGTTCATGTAGCAGAGGAGATAGTCGGCGTGCCGTTTCTCGACCGACAGCGCTGCGTAGGGATCAGGATGCCGGACGGCAAAGTGGTTCGCAAGTGGGTCAGGCGGCCCGGCTGCAGCCAAGGTTTTGGGGTTCTCGATGTTCCCCTTCGACAGAGGCACCAGCTCGCGGAAACGCTGATAGGTAAGTGCAGAGCGCGCCTCTTCACGGCGCGCGCGATTGTGCAGGCGGCGGTCGAGATGCTGCAAGCCGACCCCGAGTCGCTGCTGTGCTCGAGGCCGGATTGTGGAAACTGCGCCGAGGCCCGTGCGATGATTGCGGCGCTGAGTTCCGAGAAGCAGGACAGGGAAGTCACGGAGCTAGCCGAACAGGAAGAACGAACCATCCGACTGATTGAGAAGCAGTTCGAAGACGTCGAAATCACATACTTCGAACCTGAAAGGCACGATCGCTCGCCAAACTGACGCGAGACCGAGGTAAGAAGACCACAAACACGAGGGAGATGAGCGAATGCCGAAACAGATCAAGATCACGGCCGGATCGGTCACTCAAACCGCCACGTTAAACGAGAGTGCCTGCGCGGAAAGAATCTACGCGGCGCTTCCTATCGAGGCTCGCGCAAGCACTTGGGGAGATGAGATATACTTCGGCATCCCGGTGAAATGCGATCCGGAGAACCCGAAGGAGACCGTCGAACTCGGCGATTTGGGCTACTGGCTTTCTGGAAGCTGCTTCTGCATTTTCTTCGGCCCGACCCCGATGAGCCGTGGTAATGAAATTCGCCCTGCAAGCGAGGTGGAGGTGTTCGGCAGGCTCGACGGCGACCCGAAGGAGTTCAAGAACGTCCGAAGCGGGGAGAAAGTGCTCGTGGAAAAGCTGTAAGCCCCCGATCAGGGCGCGGGTGTCGTCTGAGCAATCGAGGTCCTTGCGATAGAACTCAAACCCGGCGTTTTCGGCGATTCGACGCTAGTTAACCAGGCGAGAGAATCGCCGAAGACGCGTTTATCCGAACAGCCTGCCGGGTCCTACGCTACGTCCAGGATGACGTCGGGTACGTTCGGGACTACTTCCGCCGCATCGAGGAGGCTGCTGCTCGGGATCACGTTTGCCGCGCCCTGCGTGAGATTCCCTGAGAACTAAGCTCCATCGCTTGAGACCCGCCCTCAAGGGGATCCCGTTCAGCGCGGCGAATACAAGCTTGGTCAGTGCCGTACCAGAACCCGTCCTGCGCCAGGCGAAAGCGGCACCTCAAGAACCGAATCTCTTGGCGTGAATGAGTCCCCGGTAAGCGCATCCCTCCAGGGAGAATCCGACGTCACCTTCACCGCGGCGGTCACAGGCGCGTCTGGCCGCGTGCTCGCTATGATCATTACCGGACGCCCCGACGGGTCCGTGAAGTGCCCGATTCGAGCATCCGCGGCAGAAACCGTGTAGTCGCGATCCGGCTTGAGGGAAAGCAGAAGATCGGACAGGCGCTTCAGCTCCCCGGCGAGCGTCGACGCGGCGCTGTAGACGGCGTTCGGCTCGCCTGCCGGATTGACAAGGCCTTCGAGCTTCTCGGGATGATTGGGCATGCTCTGATACAGAAAGTAGAAGACACCTTTCGCGCCGGAAACGAGTGACAGATATGTCATCGCCCGGAGCTCCTCAAGAGTCGGATAGCGCCAGGCGTCCGGCTTCGCAAACGCCTGAAGCACCGGCCAGAGGACGCTGCCCCTGGCGGCGTCCTTGAAGGCATCCAGCGCACCGACAAATCCGCCCAGCGTCTGAGGAGGCGTTGCCGTCCTGAGCGGGTAGATATCGAAAACCGCCTCCGCAAGCTTTGTAGATTCCGAGACCGCGGCCAATGACTCGTACGAGTTGAAACACGAGAACGCCGGGTGCGCCGGGTCTACGGCCCCTAGTATCCTCTGAACCAGGAGCCAGTTCGGTACAGCGGACGGCGGTGGTTCGTCCCGAATCTGATACCTGGCAAGTGAGGAGTACTTGCCGAGTCTCGCACAGACCCGCTTTGCCGCTGCGTAAATCCGGGATTCCGTCACTGGCGTGTCAGAAACCAGTTCGACAAGCGGCGCGACTTCAAGCACGACTTTCAGCCCGCTTGCGCGGGCCGACTTCAGCAAAGTCTCCCACAAACTCTCCGGACAGTTGGGGACGACGACCGCGTTGAAGCCGTGACGCCTGAGGTCCGCAAAGCACCGATCATAGTACTTTCTTGCTCCAACCTTGTCGCGAGGGTAGCCTGCCCAGTCGGGGTTGCCCTCGAACCACACGCCTATGGGAAAAAAAGGCCGCGCCGTTAACTTGAGCTGGGGCCATTTGTGCGAATTGTCAAGAACCACCTTTGCGCTCGATTGGGATGTTGTTGTCCCTCTGAAGCTCGCCTTGATTGTGTAAGTTCCGCTGGGCGCCGTTCCCGCAACGGCCAACCCATCCCAAGTCAGCTCTGTCTTGGGCAGGTCGAGTTCGAGATCCTCGGCGAGTGTTACGACGAGCGCTCCAGTTGAATTGTACACGCGCACCGTTGCTAGGTCACCCGGCGTCGACTCAAGGATGATACGCAGCTCGTCGCGCACGCCATCGCCGTTTGGGCTGAATTGGCGGGGCGAGACCGTTATCCGTCCGCACGCCGCCGGGGACCCGGCGGCAGCAAGCAAGCCTGCCGCTAACGCGATTCTCAATAATATTGACACCGCCCACCTCCGCAATCCATTTTATGGAGATATTTCGCTGCCGGCCGATCGCATACCTCGTTGCCCACACGCGAGATCACCCGGGCGCGAGGGCCTCCTACAGACAGCCTGAGGCCGCACACACGATGTCGTTTCCGCCACGCGCGGACTCACGCTGTTGCCACGGGGCGCATTTGCCGCAATTCTCGTGCTCCGTTGAGGGCGTCGAATCGCCGAAGGCGCCCTTCTCACAACGACCTGAAGTGAGACTCCCTCTCCCTCGACGGGAGATGGCTGGGGCAAGGGTCTTATGCGTCAGCAATCGCCCGGGCAATGCTGCTCCGGACGATCAGAAGCGGCCGGGAGAATCGCCGAAAACGCGCGTGTCGCAAGCGAGTATCAGCTCAGTCTTGCGGGCACACACGCCCTGGACGCCATCATCCTGAACTCGATTCAGGATCCATCCGTTGAGCGCACGGATGCTGAAAACAAGTTCAGCATAACGCGATTCTCGCGTAGCTCAACCGTCCTCCCTCTCAGCATCCCTTGACACTTCTGTGAGAGCATGCTAGCCTGCAGTACGGAACAAGAGTCAAGAGGGGGGCGGGGCGTGGTATGACTCTATTGAGACGCATCCGCCTGCTGCTTTTCTGGCCGGCGGCTGCGGTCGTATGTTTCGCGGCAGGCGGCGTGTCTGGTGCGCCGACATCGGCGTTCGACGCCGAGAAGGCAGTGCGCGGGTGGATCGCGCGCGACAGCCGGCCGCTTGGCGCAGATCTGCGAAAGGCCATTACGGGATCGCGCACGTTCACGGACGAACGGGGCGAGCCGTTGTTCCACGTCGTCGACCTGCGGCCTTCGGGATATGTCGTCGTGTCGGCTGACGACGAGGTCGAGCCGATAATCGCGTTCTCACAATCCGGACGCTACGACCATTCCCCGCTGAATCCTCTGTGCGCTATGCTCAACAATGACCTGCGGTCGCGTGCGACTGTGGTCCGAGAGAGGCACCGCGGCGCGAGCCCGGACGTAGCAAAAGCATCGAGTCGGGCGCGGGCAAGATGGAGGAAACTACTCGAGAGTACGGCTGACAGTTCGTTCGAGGGGAGTTCCAGCATTTCGGATGTGCGCGTGCCGCCCCTTGTTTTGAGCAAGTGGAACCAGACCACCGAATGCTCAAACGCCTGCTACAACTACTACACACCCCCTTATGCGGCTGGGTCGGCCTCGAACTATCCCTGCGGATGCGTGGCGACCGCAATGGCCCAGACGATGCGCTACTTCCAATATCCGACCGTCGGCGTGGGGACCCGCTCGTTCAAAATCTATGTATGCGGTAGCCAGCAGTCGCGTAGCTTGCTCGGCGGCGACGGCGCGGGAGGACCCTATGTGTGGTCGCAGATGGTCCTAGACCCAGGGTGTTCAACCACGCTCGCGCAGAGGCAGGCCATAGGAGCACTTTGTGCCGACGCGGGCGTTGCCGTCAACATGGACTATTGCTCGGGCGGGTCGGGCATAAGCGACCTGACGAAGGTCGTGAACGCGATGCAGAACACGTTCAAGTACTCCAATGCCCGTCTCGCGTACAACGGCGGGAACGAACTGCCGGTAGCAGCCAGGAACAAGTCAATCAACGCGAACCTGCACGCCGGCTACCCGGTGATGCTCGCCATAATCGGCGGGGTTGGCGGGCATATGATAGTCTGCGACGGCTACGGCTACCAGGGCTCCACAATGTATCACCACCTAAATATGGGCTGGGGAGGCGCTGAGGATGCGTGGTACAACCTGCCGGATATCGATTCGGATCCTCCGTTCAGCACGGTGGCCGGCGTGGTATACAACATCTACACGTCTGGCTCGGGTGAGATCATTGCCGGCCGCGTAACCGACTACACCGGCTCGCCGATCGAGGGGGCGATCGTCAGCGCCGGCGCGTATTCGGACACAACTGACTCCCGCGGCATCTATGCTCTGGTAAAAGTCCCCTCGAACACGCAGTTCACCGTTACCGCCACAAAGGCCGGATATGATTTTGCGCCGCGCGTAGTTAGCACGGGGACCTCAACAAACAACTCCACCACCTGCGGCAACTTATGGGACGTGGACTTCTCTACCTCGTCCGGCGTAGACGACATCATCATAGACGACGCTGACTCCCAATGCACATATAGCGGCGGCACGTGGAATGTGGGCACAATGGCCGGCGGCTGGCCTCCGGACGCCAGTTCCTATCACTGGATCCTCACCGACCCGCCGAACTCGGGCACCGCTACGTGGACGCCGGAGATCGTCGTCGGCGGCAAGTATGATATATATACTTACTACCTCCAGGGCTCCAACCGTACTGCCGCGGCGCCGTTTACCGTTGTCCATTCCACCGGAACCTCGTACTACACCGTAAACCAGCAGACCAACGGCAGCACGTGGTATAAGTTTGCCAGCGCGGTTGAACTTAAGCCGGGGACAAGCGGACACGTCATTCTCTCCAACAACACCGGGGAAACATACAAAGCCGTAATCGCCGATGCGATCAAGTTCGTCTATGTCGGTCCTGAGACTACCCCGCCGACAAGCCCGACCGGCGTGACCGCAAGTGCGGTTTCCACGGCCCGGGTCGACCTGTCCTGGAACGCGTCGACGGATAACTTCGGGGTCGCGGGGTACCGGGTCTATCGAAACGCGGTCCGCATCGACTCCGTGACCGGCTTGAACTATTCGGACACCGGACTTGCGGCGAACACGCAATATAGTTACACGGTTTCGGCATATGACGAGGCCGGCAATGAATCCGGTCAATCGGCTCAGGTAAGCCGCTACACGCTGGCCAAGGCAGGCGAAGATGCTTCGGGTTCCGGCACTGGGGGCAACGTCCGGTGCATTAACGCTTCAAAGAGCTTCTGGTACGGCGCGGATAAGGTCTTCACCTTCGCCAACACGACGGGGTTCGGCACGGGCGGCGAGTGGAAGGCTTCCAGGTTCGAATACAAGTGGAACAAGAGTCCAACGGAGACCTGGAACACACCGGGAACGTCCTGGTCCTCTGGAACGATCTCTACTCTGCCGGACGCGGGTGATGGGGGTTACTACCTGCACGTGCGGGCGTTCAACGGCGACAACGTCCCGAACAACAACGACACACTGGACTATGGGCCGTTCTGGTGCGACGTGAGCCCTCCTGCCGCCGTCACGGTGAGCGATGAGGGAAGCTGGACATGCTCCCTGACCACGCTCCGAGCATCGTGGACGGCCTCGGACGACGGCACCGGATCAGGCATCAACCGCTACGAATACGCCGTAGGCACGACTTCTTCGACACAGGACGTCA
>JBMFPI010000039.1:0-15328 GCA_049969195.1 Armatimonadota bacterium | reverse complement strand
CGCCATCCTGGACTCGGTTCAGGATCCATCCCTTCGACGCCTGGATCCTGAAACAGGTTCAGCAAGACGTTATTCCTGCAGATCCAGGTTGTCTTGCCGGGCATTTTCGGCGATTCGGACCTCCTTAACCGAGTGGGAGAATCACCGAGCACACGTCTGTTGCAACAGCCCGATACTACCAGGCTCGATAGCTGGTGAAGCGGGGTTTCTCAGGACGAAACAATCAATGATCGCGGGTCAGAGCAGCCAGGGCCTCTCGCCCTCGGCCGATAACTCCGGAGGCGTGGTATCGCCGGGTATGAACCGGGGGTCCAGTTTCTTGGGCTTGTCCCACTGCGTGCCGTTCTGAACGATGTCGACGACCGACTGCGCCGCTACGCGACCGGCGTGCCACCACGAGGTAGTTATTGCGGAAACAACCTGATCCCTGGCGCTTCGGAACGAAGCGCAGTCAAAACCGATTATTATAAGGTCTTCCGGAACCCTGAGGCCGACTTCCTCGGCGGCGTAGCTGACCAGGGATGCCCCCCAGGACTCGGTTGCGAGCACGGCATCGGGCTTCTCGCGCCCCAGGAAGTCGACGATTGTCCCCATACGAACGCGTTCTTCCATGCTTCCCGAGGCGTCACAGATCAGGGCCGGCCTGCCCAGTCTTCTTTCGACACCTTCGCAGAAGCCTTTGGTGCGATCCTCCTCGATGTGCCCGAAAAGCCCGCTGACTATGATCCCCGGCCTCGTCCGGCCTGCCCGATAGATCAGATCAGCCCCAAGATCGCCCGCCTTGACGTTGTCGAGATCCACCTGATACGGATAGAGATCGCCGGCTCGGGCGGGAAACACCGCGATGCACGCGACCCCATCAGCCCTGAGCTCCTCAAGTCGGGCGACTTCCTCCCTGAGAGGCCGGCGATAGATCAGCCCGGCTACGCCCGAATAGGCAAGCGTGTCCAGAGCCTGGGTATCCCCGGTTGTGGATTTCGAGCCGAGAACCGGGAAATATCCCAGATTAAGCAAAGCGTTCTCGACTCCCGAAATGAGAGCCAACTCATAGGGTGCCCAGACCTGCGCATCGGCTTCATCCCGAACCGGCTGAATCACGACGCCGATCCAGAGCGATTTGCCCGACCTGAGCGACACGGCCGTCGGATTCCGGCGGTAACCGAGGGCAGCCGCACACGCCAGAACGCGCTCGCGCGTCTCTTTGGAAAGCCCGTCAACCTGAGGCCGCTTGTTGTTGAGCACAAAAGAGACGGTTGTGATCGACACCCCCGCCATTTCGGCTACTGTCTTAATAGTCGGCGGCAATTCCTCAATCCCCCTCTAAGTCGATTTACTAAAAGCAGTTTACCTCCTCCGGCAGGTTTTGTCAATGGCCTGTTGTGGAGTATTAGTTCAGTGTTGCGGGTGCAGAGGCACGGGAGCTCGTCATCGTGAACTCGATTCAGGATCCACCCCCTCGGCGCCCAGATGCTGAAACAGGTTTCAGCTATCCTTTATGAACGACTCGGGCGACAACCCAATAAGCCTGCAAGCGAGCTGAGTTCCCGCACCCTCTCACCCTCACCCCAGCCCTCTTCCGTCAAAGGGAGAGGGAGTTTTACGGGCAGATGCCGGGACGCAAAGGAGAACGGTGTTCCGGTCTTCATGGTCCGGGGCAACATGCGCCGGACGATCAAAATTGAGCCCATCGGGACCTCCAACGAAACCCAGCTCGAGTCGTTGGGGCGCGACCGAAGTCTCCCAACGAAGCTCCACACCCCCCGGTCACAGACCGTAGACGGCCTTCGGGTTTTCCGCCAGGTAGTGCGCGCCGACGTTCAGTGCAGCGTCTTTCGAAAGATAACCCTCCTCGACGAGTTGAGCGAGCACCAGCGCCATCTCGCGGCGGAGGAGCTTAGCTCGCCCGTAGACCCACTCCACACACATCGCCTCGGAAGCAAGCGCACAGCACCTGGTCATCGGCAGCATCTCAATCCGCTCACGCAGGCTCTCGCGGAAATGCGTCGGAAACGCCAGATACCGCCAGGTTCCAGAAAGCATCACGTTCGGATAGCGGCGCGCCGCGGCGGCCAGCTCACGGCAGGTCGTCATGTGTGACGCAAACACGTCGAAGGTGACCCGAGTGTGACGCTCGAAAAGCTCCGCATACATTGATACGGCGCCCGGGTCGTAGGCCGATATCGTACGGTCGGAGGAGCGCATTTGCTTGATCCCGAGCATCAATTGCATCGGCATGCCGTACTCCGCGCAGTTGCGGAGCACCTGGTCCAGCACATATGAACGCAGCGACTTGCGGTCGTCGCGCCCGGCCCTCTGTCCCAGAAGGACCAGGGAAAGCACGCGGTCCGCCGTGTCCCGGTCACCCTGCTCGAAGTCCACCTGAGGCTCGAATGATGCCGAGGCCGCGACCGCGCCAGCGTCCCTGGCCCTGCGAAAGAGCTCGTCAACCGCCTTTTTCAGGTCCGCCGCCTCGTAGATTGATTGAACGGTCGCCTCGGTGAGAGACTCCAGCGTGCGAGGAACGTGTGCCTCGTTCACGAGACTGTCCACACGCAAGACGGGAACAAACCGCTCCGACGCCTTCGGCACCGGCTTCCGCCAATCGCAGGTGACGAACACTTTCGAGACGTTGGCGCGGTCGAGGACTTCGTTTGCCCAACCCGGTCGGCGGGCATAGCTCTCGATCCGGTTCGCAAGCTCCGCCAGGTCTGATTTGTGTGGAGGCCCGACTTGGTACAGGTCGCCCAGAATCCGGCTCAGGCACCAGTAATTGGTCGTATTACTGATCAGCGCGAGAGCCGCGGATGCCTCGTGCGGCCTGCTCCTCAGAGCGTCGGCCTCGAAAACCGCCGGAGAAACCCCGGCACATTCCAGATCACCCCACAAAGGTTGACACAGCGCAATTTGCGAGAAATCCGACGCGCCGGGGGACGCAATCCGTATGCCCGAATGCACGTCCACTGCCGGCAAGTGCTCCAGCTCGCCCAGCAAGTCCTCAACCAGCTCCATATTCCGACCTCCTGTGCCCGTCGGCCTCGCGGCGGCTACCTCGGATCGCCTCCCGGACAACTGCCCCGTCCGGCAGCTAGCCCGATCACATACGACCGCCTTTCGGGCTCTCGCGACAGGCGCGTATTCGGCGATTCTCCCGTTTACTCGAGGAGCGTCGTCTCACCATGCACCGGTTCATACCGGTTCCGTCGCGATAGTTTCCTTACTTCCAGGGTTAGCTTCTTCCTGCAGGCAGGTCAGATGTGCCAGGATGCGTAAATCATGTCTCGGGCCGTCGCGATAGGCCGGCCTCGCTACACGTTGTCATAGGTCGCGTCGATGATGGGAGAAGCGAACAAGACCAGGCTATTCATATCTTTCCTTCTCGCAGCGCTCATCGCGGCTATCTATTGGCCCGCGGTCGGGTACGGACTGGTCAATCTGGACGACCGTTATTATGTCATGAATAACCCCCATGTGCGGTCGGGGCTCTCGGTGCGAAACGTCGTCTGGGCGTTCACCACCTTTACTCAATCGAACTGGCACCCGCTCACGTGGATATCCCTTCAGCTCGACCGGACCATCGAGCCCTCCGGCTCGCAGGTGCTTCACGCGACGAACATAGTTCTTCATCTGGCCAACACACTGCTTCTTTTCTTTCTACTCGAGCTGACCACAGGCGCGCGGTGGCGCAGCGCTTGTGTGGCGGCGCTCTTCGCCGCACACCCATTGCACGTCGAATCGGTCGCGTGGGTCTCCGAGCGCAAGGACGTGCTGTCGACGCTGTTCTGGCTTCTCACAATGCTCGCCTATATCGGCTGGGTGCGGGCGCCGTCGAAGGGCCGCTACATGCTCGTGATAGCGGCGTTCGCCCTGGGCCTGACGGCCAAGCCGATGCTGGTTTCGCTTCCAATCCTGCTGCTGCTGGTCGATATCTGGCCCCTGGCGAGACTGCAGATCGGCCGGAACGCCCGCCTGGCAGCCGGCAAGCTGGTGCGCGAGAAGATCCCGTTGTTTGCGCTCGCGGCCGCGTCCTGCGTTGTCACGTACATAGCCCAGGCCAGGGGCGGTGCGATGACCGGACTCGACTGCTACCCCCTCGGCATGCGGCTGGCCAATGCGTTCGTCTCTTACATGGCCTATCTGGGAAAAACCGCGTGGCCCGCGCGGCTGGCTGCTTTGTATCCACACCCGGAGAACACGCTGCCGGAGTGGCAGGTGGCCGCATCCGCCGTCGGGTTCTTTGTTCTGTCTATCCTGGCGGTTCGAGCCTTTCGGAGGTGGCCATACGCCGCGGTCGGGTGGTTCTGGTACGTGATCTCGCTGGTGCCGGTCATTGGGATCGTTCAGGTAGGGCTCCAGGGAATGGCGGACAGGTACACTTACGTCCCACTGATCGGGATCTTTGTCGCGGTCGCCTGGGGCGTGCCGGAGATCATCGATCGATTGTTCGGTTCGGCCTCGGCCCGGTTCACAGTGGGGTTGGCGCTATTGAGCGTTGCCGCGCTTGCAGCGGTGGCGCACAAACAGGTCGGCTACTGGCGTGACGACGTAACCCTTTTCGACCGCGCCGCCAGGGTCACTAGGAGAAACGCGGTTGCTTACGCCAGTCTCGGTGTGGCCTATAAGGAACGCGGCCAGCACAGGAAAGCTCTGGAGGCGTTCCGTGCGGGTGTGAAGGCCAACCCGGGCTACGGCCCTATCCACGACTGCCTGGGGAACGCGCTCATCGAACGGGGCAAGCTGGACGAGGGGATATTCCACCTCCGCCTAGCGGCCGCTCTGCGCCCGAAACAACCCGAGGCACACTACAACCTGGCCGTCGCGCTGGTTAAGAAAGGCCTGGTGCCGGAGGCCATCCGGGAATACGAGAAAGCAATCGATCTCAAGCCCGACTACGCCGACGCCCACAACAACCTGGCGATAGTCCTAGGCAAGCTGGGGAGACTCGATGAAGGCCTGGATCACTCGCGGGCCGCAGTCCGTCTTGCGCCGGGCAACGTGAGGTTCCGCCGGACCCTGGCGGGGATTCTATCAAACAAGGGCGACCCGCGGGGGGCCATCGCCGAATACCGCAGGGTTCTTCGGTTGCGGCCGAGGGACGCTCTCTCGCGGTTCGAGGTGGGCCGACTGCTATTGACCGTGGGCGATTCCGGCCAGGCAATCGTCGAGTTCCAGCAGGTGCTGCGGCATCAGCCCAAGCTGGGCGCTGCCCGGATCAATCTTGCCGTCGCCCTTTTCGACCAGGGACGCTATGCGGAGGCGTGGCGCGAGGTGCACATCGCCGAGCGAAGCGGGCTCAAGCCCCATCCGGGCTTCATCGCGGCACTTAGCTCGAAAATGCCTGAGCCCAGGTGACGCCGCTTGAGCGACCTACCGCTCGATAGCGGCTGCACCGTAGCCGACAACCTGCAGACTGTCGCCCGTCACGTCGCCGGACGTGTAATAAGTCAGCACTCGGGCGGACCCAGCCCCCATCCTTCGGCACGCCTCCAGCATAACCGCCGTCCCGACTACGCCGCACATCGAGATCCGGTGCTCGTCTACGACGTGCAGCAGGCCCTCAGGATCTAGGCTTGCGATCCGCTCGAGCGCGAGAGTGTCCTTCGCCCGGGCGGCTGTTGCCGACTCGTAGTGCGTGAAATCGGTACTCGCGATCACGACGGCGTTCTTTCCTTCGAGGGCTTTTGCTATCGCAGCGCCTAGGTCGGAAACAAGCTCGCGCGCAGAGTGCTGGTCGAAATGCGCGAGGGCTATCGGCACGATCTCAACCGAATCGCCAGCGATGTACTGCAAAAACGGCACCTGAACCTCAATGGAATGCTCCCGCAGGTGGGCCAGGTCGTCATCGCGTGCGTACGCGGAGTAGCGTATGATCGCAGCGGCAGTATCCAAGTCGAGCCGGACTTCTCCAAGCGGCGTTGCCCATTTGTCCTGAGTGCTCACGGCGACGGCTTCTCCGAGGCCGTGGTGGTTAGGGCCGAGGATCACGGCTACATCCGGCAGCCCGTCATCCGCCAGCGCTGCGTACGAGTGCGCTGCGGCCGCGCCCGAGTAGATGTATCCTGCGTGCGGGCACACCAGCCCGACGACGCTTCTTTCCGCCCTCCCCTCGCGCGGCGTTGGCCGGCGACCGGGACCAAGCCTACCCGTGAAACACCTCTCTATACTCGCCTGCAGCAGCGCCGCGTCGCCCTCATAAAACATCCCCGCAACAGCCGGTCTACGTGTCACTCCTGATCACCTCATAAGCCTCCGTCCAGCAGGCTCTTGGTTATGCTGGCGTACAAGACGTATCAGTTCAGTCTAGCGAGCGCAAACGCCCCGGACCCGGTCATGCTGAACTTGATTCAGGATCTATCCTTGCAGCATCCGGATGCTGAAACAAGTTCAGCCTGAAGTAATTCCCGCCGAACTAAACCGTCTTCCCGAAATCACCTTCGCCCAGCCATGCCAACGGACATCCTACGACGGCCTGAACTCCACTAAACTCACCGAGTTATTGGGCATCTCGAACTCAACCCGAGTCCGCTTGCCGCGGGTCCACGTCGCCGCCGGAAGCCATTCCAGCTCACAGCGCGACTCATCGTTCCAGAGGTTTGAGTGCGTGGCGTCAACCACATACCGGCGGCACTCCATCTGGCCCCGCCGGGGCTTTGCAAGCCCGGAGACACTCAGCGCCACCCGTCTGGGGGAACCGTGCCATTCGCCGAAGTTGACGACCAGCACAGTCAGGCGGCCGGTCTCCGGGTCGACCGAAGCAATCGACGCTATCTGATCGTCCTGGCCGATGCATTCCACCCTCTCGCGGGCCATAACCACGTTGAACATCCGGCAGACGTTCGCGACCGGCTTCGGCTTGTTCCGGCTTGAGAACATTCCCCAGTCGCCGCATTGGGGGGAGCAGCCGTCCCGCGCGTAGAACCAGCACGGCTTGTCGACGCCCGCTGCCATCCAGCCGCGCAGCATCGAGGCCGCCGCCCACGCTGCGCCGACTTCGTTGTCGTGGGCCCGGTCATGCCACCAGGCGTAGCTCCACTCCGTTACCGCGTACTCTTTGACCTGAGCTTTGACCTTGGGATAGTCGTTGAGGTACTCCCTTATCTGCTCGGCCTCTTTTTTCATGATCCAATGCGGCTGGAAGTACTCATGCCAGGTGATGAAGTCCAGCGGCGCACCGGTCTTCTCACAGTGCTCCATAAGGCCGCGCATGAACTTTTCGCCATTCACTCCGGGCCCTCGCTTGTCGTCCTGGTTCCACGGTCCGGAAGCGATTGCCGGCCCGCCGACCCATGCGTTCGGGTCCGCCCTGCGAACGGCCTTCCAGCAGGTATCGTATAGAGTCAGATACGTCTTAAGGTGGTCCCATCCGGGCGGGTCGCGCATCCATCCGGTGTTTATCTCGTTCCAGACCTCCCAGTATTTCACAGGCGTGCCGCGGTCGATTGCGTGCTTTGCCGCCTGGTAAACCAGTTCTCCGAACTCCTCCCAGTCGCGCGGATAGGAATGCCTTTCGGGATCAGGCACGGCATCGTACGGCTCGGGCATGTAGGAGATGCAAAAGATCAGCTCGCAACCGACTTTCTTCATGAAATCCAGCCGGCGGTCCAGGTCGGTCCAGTCATAGTGCAGGTTGGGGTCGTGTTTGGTGATCCTGTCTTCGTAGGCGCCCGAGGGCGCCGCCGGGTCGTTCTTCTTGACAGCGTTGGTAAGCAGGTTATCCATGCGGAACCACTTGATTCCCAGGTCGCGGAATAGCCCGGCGAACTCATCGCCGTAGTCCCCGAGCCCGCCGCCCTGCGACATCCCCGCAAACGACCTCGGCAGCGGCCCCAGCTTCTTCGACGCGTCGACCTTGATCTCGAATCGGTGCCTAATTAGCTTCCGGTCGATGATGACAAGCTCGCACTGGCCCAGGCTGCACTCATGCTCCGAGTCGTCCGCGCCTATAAAGACGCGGATCGCGACCGGCACCTTCCGGCCCGGCTTGGCGGTCTCAGAAAGGACTATGAGGGCCGGGTGGTCGTTGTCGTACCGGACGAATATCTTGCCGTCAACGAAACATTCTCCCCCGTCCCCGCAGTTCCACTTGATCCCGACCGCCTCGCCCGCCGTGCGCTTGCCGTCGATCTTCTCGGGGATAACGACACTCGATCTGAACCAGGCGAACTTGCTCGACTTCCACTTGTGGCCGACGTAAACCTCCTGCCACGAGGAGTCGTCGAAGTCGGGCCGCGCGAACTCGAGGCTATCCTGGGTGGTAAACCGCCAGACAATCGCGTGGCCCGGGTTTGCGTCTTCGCCGACGCACGCGGACGAGATCACAAGAATCGCGGCAGCAATCAGGCAGCGCATTTATTCTTCTCCTCGACGGCTCGCCGGGCGCCGGGATCGTCACCTAACCGCGCCCCGAACCTATCGAAGCCCGGCCAGAATCTCTTTCAGGTAATCGGCGTCATCCCTTAGGATAGCCTTCTGCTTCTCGGCGTCGTACCGGCCCAGGGCCTCGTTCTCGATGCACAAATCGCCCTGGTAGCCGGCGTCGGCGAGGGTTTTCACGACCCATTTCATATCGATATCGCCCTCACGCAGCGAGGACGCATATCTGTCGTACTCCCATCCTACCTCGCGCTGGATCTCGCGCTTGTCGGCGGGGAAGTTGATGTTTTTCATATGCGTGTGCTTGATGTGCGGCGCGAAATGCTTGATGATCTCGCGCACCTTCGACAGCGGGTGGCCGAACCAGTAGAAGTTCGCCGTATCAACCGTCACGCCAACGCGTGGCGAGTTGACCTTCGCGAGTATCGAGTCCAAGAACTCCGGCCGGTTGCCGAGTGTGCCATGGTTTTCGATGCCCATATGCACATCCAGGTTACTCGTGGCATCCAGCACCTTCGCCATGCATTCGGCGAAGAACTCCGTGCGTTTCGCCAGGTCCCAGTCGCGGTTGTCGTGCATGATAGCATCGATCCGCACGGCCTTCGTACCGAGCCGGCCGGCAGCCTTTGCAGCCGAGATGACGTAATCAAGCTCACCCTCGATGTCTTCGGCTCCGAAGTTGTTCGCCAGCAGGAACGCGGTCGGCTTGATCTTGAGCCCTTTGCACTTGTAGCCGAACGCTTCGACAGCCGCCTCCGTCGCCAGCGATTCCTTCCCCGGCCCGTCCAGGGACTGCACCGTCTTGTCCTTGTTGTAAGCGAGCTCAACCCCGTCGATACCCATCGCCTCAAGCCCGGCTTTGATGCTGCCGAACAGCCCCGGCAAATGGCAGTCTCTCACTGATACGTACAAATCAACGTCCTCCTTTTCCGAGGTCGTTGCGATAGAACGCAAACCAGGCGTTTTAGGCGGTTCGATGCTCCTAAACCAAGCGAGCGCATCGCCGAGGACGGTACTATCGCAACAACCCCTTTTCCCCCTCGATCTGGGATCAGCACATTGCCCCTTCGACATCCCATTGTTTGGAACCTGCCGCCGCGTGAGGGTGTATTCACGGCAAATGGTCAACAAGGCCTGGTCTACCGCTCCGCGACCTGGATCACCCGGTGCAGCGGCGGATACACGTCCTCCGAGACAAGCTCTGTCCGGCACGTGCCGCCCGCGGCGAACCGCCGGTATGTGACCACGCAGAAGCCCGGGTGGCCCCGGTTGACCAGCCGCCATCGACCTCCGTCCGAGCCGGCTCGGTCCTGCACAACTTCGGTCGGCCTGGTAACCGAGCGCACCCGGCTCTCCACCCGCACGCTATAACACGGCCGATAAGCGGACAGGATCCGAAACACGACCTTCTCGCCCTCCACGCGCCCTGTGATCCTGATCGGGGCCGGCAGGTTGTTGCGCAACTTCAGGTCGATGGTCGAATGGGCAACCGCGGCGTCGCGTCCGAGCGGGGCGTAGCGCGCGGGCCAATGATGACGATGTCGCTCCAGGATATCCAGCCCCGCCAGCAGTGCTGCGTTATACAGAGTTGAAGATGCCTGGCACACGCCTCCGCCCCAGCTCCGAACCAGCTCGCCGTCGTAGCTCACCGGGGCTTTCACATATCCGCGATCTGCGGTCCAGGACCCCACGCATTTCAGGAAAGAGAAAACGCCGCCGGGCGGGATCAGTGTGTTGTTGATCGCGGCTGTCGCGAGCCGGACGTTGTGCACCTGTGACGGCGTCCGTCCTTTCAGGCTCGTAGCGAACGAGCCGATGTCGTGCTCCGCACTCGGCGCCATCGCGAGCCAGACTGCAAGCCCGAGAATCGATCCGAGCCCAAGCGAACCCCCCGGTCGTCGGAGTGCGTCCCGCAACCTGAAGCCCGTCATGGTCGGCCTCATCTTATCTCGAACCCCGACTCAGCGGTCGCCGCGCGCACCGCCGGGTCGTACATCCCGAATACCTGGGCGGGCATTGCTGTGTAGCTGCCGGGTATTATAGCCCGCATCCGGTAGTCCACCACGTGTTTGCCCGGGCGCAGCACGTCCAGGTAGAAAGATATCTTGTTGTCCCTGATGTCCCGCCCGACATACCACCAGTCCCACTCCCAGTAGTCCACGTGACCCCTGTCCACTATCTCGCAGCCTGCGGGGATGAAGTCCTCCAGCAGCAGGTGCCGAAGCTCTCTGGTCGCGTTGACGGTCAGCCTCACCAGGATAACCTCACCCGAAGAACAGGAAGCAACGGGCGGACCGAGCGTCGGCAACCGTCCCGTCTCCGAGGCACGGGACTCCACCCTGTAGAAGTTGCGCGCGATCGAGACCCCCGCACCCGTCACGGTGGCAGCCGCCTGCCGCTTCGCCACCCACTGCACCAGCCCGACCGCGTAGTACAGGTTGCCCGGGCCGACCTTCCTGATCTGGATTTCGTTGCGGCCCTTGCTGACGTCGCGCGGCGACACGTCGATCTGCCGGTCCGGTTCGAAGATCGATGCGCGTGTGAACCGCACCTTACCCACAATCTTGCCGTTGACTCTGACCTCGGCGGTGTAGTTCGGCGCGAGCTCCTTTGAGATCTTGAGAAACTCGGCCATCGCGTAGAGGGTCATCGCGGTGTCGCGGGTAGAATACCAGCAGTTTCCGCGGCGTCGATCCATAAGCCACGCGACGATCTTGTAAGCTCGCTGGTCGGTCGGATCGGCCCTGAGCACGGCCTGCAGCGCGAGAGCGGTAGTCTCGATATCGCCGCCGCTGTAGTCGCGCGCGCCGGTCCAGTGAATGAATGCCGGCTCGATAACGGCTGCCGCATAGAGTTTCCTGACCGCCTCCCTGGCTGCCTCGATTCGGCCGAGCTGTGAGAACGCCAGCGCGGCGAATGCCAGCGTGCGGGCGGAGGGACCCGACACCCGCAGCAGCTTCTCAAGATTTGCGGACGGATCCCGACCGGCAAGCGAGAAAACATACCAGGCCAACGTCCTTGTCTCCAGCGTCGTCCCAGTTTCGCGAACCATCCCGGCCAGACGCTCCAGCCCGCGCTGCAGGACTTCGGCGTTGACCTCGAATCCGGCGCGCTGAGCTAGCAGGAGCCCGTAGCAGACGTAAGCGGTCATCCACGGATCCGACTTGCCGTATTCGCACCAGCCCCATCCGCCGTCCCCCATCTGGAACCTGTAGAGCCTCAGCAGCCCGGTCTGAACCATCTCCGGAAGCCTGGCCCGAAGCTTTTCGTTGCGCAAGCCCAGGTCCCTGAACGACTGCCACATAATCACGTCCGGCAGGAACGAGCTCACGGTCTGTTCCGTGCAGCCGTATGGGTACTGCGCGAGATACTCCAGCGACCCGAGCATCGCCGCGGCGAGTGAGGGCGCCAGCCTGACACCCAGCCGCGTGGATTCCGGAATCGAATCTCCGCGCACGGGCACGACGATAGTGGACCTGCCCTCCGCTCGCATCGCACCGGTTCGCACCAACCGTCTCTCCTCCCCGTGCGGATAGACCGGGATCGTAAGCTGCATCGCGTCGCCGGCTTTGTCGCCCCTGGCGGTGACGGTCAACTGGAACTCGCCCGGCTTCAGCGCTCGGACGGCCCAATCAACGCGCCTGGACTCGCCGTCCGGCACCACGACGGTTCCCGAATGCCTGCCCTCGACGTCGAGGTCGGGCGCTCTCAGCCGGACGCTGACGGAATCGGCGGCCCCGGTGTAGTTGTGCACCACAGCGCTGATGGTCGTGCGGTCGCCCTGGATCAAGAACCGAGGGGTCTCCAGCCGCACGAGCATATCCTGCTGCGCGAGGACGGACGTTGTGGTCTGCCCGCAGCGCGTGTCCAGCGTAACGGCACGAGCGGTCGCCCGCCAGGTGGTGAGGTTGTCTGGCATCGTAAAGCTCACCGTCGCCTCGCCCGCGGGGCCGGTCGTGATGTCGGGCATCCAGAAGGCCGTGTCGAGGAAGCGCTTCCGAATGCGCATAGCGGTCTGCCGCGGCATCTTTGCTTCCATCGCGGCCTTGTCCGGGTCGCTCAGATAGATTTCGGGGAAGGAGAACCGCGTGCTCACGTCGTTGGGCTTGCGGGAGTAGAAATAGTCAAGGATCGGAATCGTATCGTCCGCACGTATCGCGTAGATTGCCTCATCGACGACGCCAAGCGAAACCTGAGCTTCCACAGGCCGACCGGCGGCGTCGGTAGTTTTGATCCTGTAAGTCGCTTTCTCCCCCGGCAGGTAGCGTGTCTTGTTTGGCTCGACCGCGACACTGATACTTTGCACGGCCAGTGATACCCTCACGCGGGCTTGCTGGCTCGCGAACTGCTTGTCGCGTACGAAGCAAACGCCGATGTAGAAGTTGGGCTTGTAGCTGTCGCGAACCGGGATATCGACCGCCGTCGTTCTTCGGCTGAGCCGCACGGTCATCTGGTCGTAGATTTGCTCTCCTTCGACCGTCACCAGCGCCACGGCACCGGGCCTGGCGGCGTTTATGAGCACTCTTGCCGTCTCACCGGGAGCGTACGTCTTCTTGTCCGTGATGATCTTAAGGTCCGGGTAACGGACACCCTCGACTTCCTCATATGCCTCGCTGTAACACCAGAGCCATGCCGATCCGACGATCCGGTTGCCGCGCCGGTCGCGCGTGACGGCTGCGATGCGCACGTCGCCGGCATTCTTCGGCGCAAACTCCAGGGCCGCCCGGCCCGATGCGTCTGTTGTCACGGTCCGTTCCTCGGATTTTCGAAACTCGAGATCCCGACCGGTCCAGTACTCCCTGCCGATGATGACCCTTATCTCCTGGTTTGCTACGGGGCGTTTTTCGTAGTCCGTGGCCGTAATGTCAACCCTGACCGCGCTCCCTGGCCTCGCGACGTATCGACCCGGAGTTACCGTCAGAGCGAAATCGCCGCGCGTAGCGATCACATCGCCGCTTCCCTGAGCTTCCCGGCGGCTTGCGTCGACGACGTAGGCCTCGAGTGTGAATTGCTGGTCGGTATCCCAGCCGTATTCCTCTTCCGGCTCGGGCCATTCGGCGCGGAAGCTGATCTCAGCCTCACCGTTCCGGTCGGTCCGGACCTGGCCCTCTTCGACCAGATCCCCGTAGCCGCCGTAGTCCTCGTAGCCCTCGTAGTCGTACTCATTTTCTTCGGACTGATCCAGCCAGTAATCGGACCTGGTCACGTTGTAGCTGACCCTTGCATTGGCGACCGGCGCGCCGAAGTAGTATTCGGCCTTGACGGTTGCCCGGATCATCTCTCCTCGGGTGTAACGCTTCTTCGGGAACGTGACCTTGACGGAAAACTCAGGCTTTGCGTAGGCTGCCACCTGGAAAGTGGAGCCCGTCTCGTCGCCTTGGGTCTGCTCTTCCTCCGCGCCGACTGTCGTGACCATGGTGTAGGTCCCCGTAGCGGCCTCCGGGTTGAGCTTGAGCTCGCCGTGATAGCAGCCGAAGCGGTCGGTAGTCTTGCCCGCACGGTAGACGAGCGTATCGTTAGGGTCGCGCACTTCGACGATCACGTTCTTGCCGGCAGGCACGGCGTATCGGTCATGCTCACGGCTGCGGATGACGCCCTTGAAGTAGACCTTCTGGCCGGGCCGGTAGACGGGCCGGTCCGTATACGCATAAACAACTTGCTTCGCGCGCTCGTACGAAGACATATAAGCCGACACGAACGCTGCCGACTCCCCGCTGCGCGCAAATATCTTGTTCTCCCCGTCCGCCCCCCCCTCGCCCGTAGGGATAGCTAGGTTGACTATGCCGTCTGCGCCGGTCCTGCCTGATGCGATTACTTCGGCGTCGCTGTACACGCTCACCTCGGCGCCCGACACCGGCGCGCCGGTCTTCAGATCCACGACGAAGCCCAAGCACCGTCCTGCGACCGTCTTCGTGACCAGCCCGATCGAGGTGACCATGATCCAGTCCAGCTCCTGAACGCCGTCGCCCCGAACGGACACTACATACATCCCCGGCCCCAGCTTCGGCAGGTCGATGCGTTGGGTGAAGTTGCCCTCGGACTCGCGCCTGGTAATGGGTAAGCCGAACGACTCGACCTTCTTGAGCGAGGGGTTGTCCGCAAGGCCGATGCGGGATCGCCAGTCGTCCTGGTAGGATCGAACGCCGAGCAGAGCGTGCAGGTTGCCTCCGTAATCCCCCAGCAAACTGTGGAGATCAACCCTGTACACCGCGACGTCTAAGGCGCCCGACTCGACGTAGCCCTGGCAGGTAACCTGCGCGGCCTCGTCGGGTATGAAGATGTGCTGGTGAACGTAAAGCTCGAGCCTGGGCGGCCCGGGCGCAAGCTCGACGTTGATCGTCTCGGTCTTGCCTTCTTCGATAGAGATCCTAATCGGCGGCGAGCTGCGCCAGGTGGATCGAACTTTCAGGATGTAGGTCCCGACCGGGATGCGATCGAACCTGAACCTGCCGCCCACCGCGTCGGTGTGGTAGTACCCATCGAAGTCGTCGGGCTTCTCGGCGTTCTGGATCGATACCCGCACGTTCAGCGGGTTGCCCGACTCTTGTGCCACTACCGTGCCCTCCAGCCGGCCGACGGGGGTCTCACGGCTGATCGCCAGGGCCAGTATCCCCGCACCGAGCAAAACCGTCGCTGCCGTCGCGAAGATCGGGTTCAAAAGCCTCGAACCGGACATGGCCGCCTCCTTTACCGGGTGCTGCGCCGGGAGCACATCCCGGTTACCACAAACCACGCGACCGCAATCACCACCGCGACCGCCAGCGCCCATATCTTCGTCGCGCGGGTAAGCTCAAAGGTCCCCAGCAGCCTGGTAAACTGGATAGCCGCCAGATACGAGCCGGTCACGAGCAGGGCGGGTGAAAAATCCGCTAGCGACGCGAGTCTGAGTATCCAAATCCTGTTCCATCTGCTATCATGCAATGAAACTCTTTTACTTGCATCTTTTGTCTTATAATTT
>JBMFPI010000038.1:9460-15348 GCA_049969195.1 Armatimonadota bacterium | reverse complement strand
GCATCGGCAGGACCGGCGAGTTCATCGATGGCGAGTGGACGGTGACCGCGAAGGACAGCACCGGCAATACCACAGCCTCCGTGTCGATGCTAATCAGGATGTCAATCGTTAGGGATCAGTGCAGGTTCGATCTCACGCTCACAAACCATTCTACTGCCCCACAGACAATCGGTCTGTGTATGATGGGCGACGTGATGGTCGGCGACAGCAACACAGGTGTGGGCTACGCCTACATTCCCGGTACCGGCTACGTTCGGACCGCTGCCATTTCGCCGAGGCCCTATGCGCAGATACTCAAAGGCAGCAGGATTCCGGCGAGCTTCGAGGTTTACGACAGCATTGAGAACCCTGTAGTCGTGGCGCGCAACACTCTGAAGCTGCAGGACTGCGTCGCACCTGACTACTTGGCCATCGGCGAATACGCGGACCTCGTAGCAGCAGGCTGGCCGCCGGATGACTACAAGCCCGATTTCCTGAGGGAAGTGGACAATCTGGCGTGGGTTCTGTGCTGGAATCCTGCGTCGGTGGCCCCCGGCGGCTACCGCAAGATCGTTACCTATTACGGCGTCGGGGCGGCGTCGGCGGTGTGGAACTACCGCGTTGGCTCAAAGCTGGAGCACGACAGCGTGGCGCTCGCGGTGCAGGGGCCAAGATCGCTCAAGTACAATTCCGTTACGGGAACGAACGATCTTGACGCTCAGCCGTTCACGATCAGCGCGTACGTCTACAACCTGGCAACAGACCCGGGGCCCTACGACCTGGATGATGTGAGAGTTACCCTCTACCTTCCGCCCGGACTGGAGCTCGCGCCTTTTCCTGCTCAGACGGCTCAGCAGTCGCTGGGCAGGGTTCCTGTCAACACGGAGTCTCTGCCCGCCACCTGGCAGGTTCAGGCGACCGGCGAGTATTCGGGCGAGCTGGAGTACTTCGTGACCGCCCGGGCCGCCTCGGGTTGGCAGCAGATCGTGAGCCGCAAGATCATGGTGCCGGCGACCAAACACAACGTGTTCCGCAGCGGCTATCAGATGATGCACGTGCCGTTCACGTTCAACAATCCGGCCGTAGAGCACGCGTTCGGGCTCTCGCCCGGCTCATTCGCGGCCAAGTACTACGATCCCGCGTCGGGGCAGTATTTGTCCGTCACGCAATTGCAGCCCGGGCGGGGGTTCTGGATGTATGTTGGCAACGTGCAGCGGGGCAGGACGCTCTCGTTCGTGTTGGCCAACGACGCCGCAATTGTAGGACAGCAGCTCGGAAAGCAGTTGAACGAGCAGAACGTAGACCTTCAGCCGGGCTGGAACATGATCGGGAACCCGTTCGTCTACCCGGTGTATTGGGGACAGGTGTTGGTGTGGAACAAGCTCGGCAACATTACGGTCTCGCTGGACCAGGCGGTCACGAACGGCTGGATTAGCAAGACGATCTTCACGTGGATTCCCGAGAACGGTTCTTATGCCGGCTACAGGGATAACGATTACCTGCTTCTCCCGTGGCGGGGATATTGGGTGCGAGCGAAGTATCCGGTGACTCTGGTCTTCCGCCCGCTAGTGCCGCCCGGGTCTGATGTGACAGCGAATCCGGACGGAACCTAGAGCGCAACGGCGCAGCGCGGGCAGGCTCGGGAACCTTGAATTCCCCAGGTGCTTGCGCAAGTCTCAAACAACCGGCGTTTCGGAGTGCAGAAAAGTATGAACGCTGATATGTCGAAACACCGCGGCCCGGGCCGCATAACTCTGTATGTCGACCGCACTGATCATGGCAGACGGACGGCCATTTCAAGCTTAGCTGGGTGCCTCGTTTGGGCGGTGATCTGCTTTGCGTTGCTGGGCAGTGGCCCGGCGATGGCAGACATGTCTATGCTCAGCGGGAACACCACAGAGGCTACGGCAAACTCGGTGTGGAACATCGGCGTGATGTGGCAGGACGACGACGGGTTGTGGCCCGTCTATATGCCCTACTCCGACACGGACAACAACCTCCAGCCAGATCCGATGAATGCTCCGAGCAGGGCAGGGCGATACGTCAGTCCAAGGTCCGTCAGGACAGAGTTTTCCCCCCTGCCGGTTTCGTATGTTTGGTATGCTATACCGGCCCTGAACAGTCTCGACGGGTCGGTGAAGCTGAAGATCAACAAGGGCATCCTGGAGCTCGATCCCAACCGTAAGGATCCCAACGATTCCGACCCGCGTAATCCGGAGAAGCCCGGGCCGAACTCGCCGCTGCTGGGTGTGTACAGGTCTCAGGTCGCCGAGAGCGAGGACAATCCGAACCTTTTCGTGCCCGGGAAATATACCGATGCCGGTCGTTACGGCGTGATAACGATTGATAAGGAAAAGCTGCCGCCGAACGGCATTCGGGACTGGACCGTTCTTTATGTAAAGGTGTCTACGCAGGGTGTGTATGGCGTGTACACGACCCCTAGGGGCACGGTAGAGTCCCAGAATGCGCAGACGCGCAGAATTGACCCGTTTTTCAGCGAGCCGCAGCCCATCAACTATGCAAGGCAGATTGAGTGGATGCCTGGTGTGGTGACCGGGACTTGGAACGGCCCGGGCGCCGGCAGGCCGCCGAGTGCGGCGGACCCCAGGGCGTATACCGTTACTCCGATGTTCGATCCCAACGCGTCGGATATGCGTGCGGTGACGGGAATGTACCTGCCACAGCTTATGAGCGGCATCGTCTACGACAGCACGCACGTAATCCCGGCGGACGCGTCCAGGATCGGCATGGTCTTGGGGGTTTATGCCCTTTCGAGCCAGCCCGGGACACGCTACGACGATACCCACGTCAACCCTTCCGACCCCTCCGCCATAACGTTCGTTTCGGCCGTGTACGCTCAGGACACGATGACGGCTACACCCGTTGATTCGACTCACGTTGCCCCGGCGTCGCCGCAGGATATTCGCCGAGTCTTGAGCGTCAAGATTCCCGGGTCACCCGTCGAGTATTACGATCCTGTGGGGCACCCTTGGACGCCGGGAGACACAGCCATCACCCTTAAGTCCGGTCTCGAGCTTCCTGCCGGGACGGCGTCGGTTGTGGTCACGTATGAGACCGTGAACCTGTACGATCCGGAAGACCCTGCGCTTGCCTACAAGTACGATCCGGCGAACCCGATGACGAGGTACGTTCTGCTCGCGACGCCTCTTCCGAGCGGCGCAAATACGGTCCGTATAGTCTACGGCGTAGGGACGGGTCTCGACGGCTTTAACTACTACGATCCCCAGAACACTGCGACGGCCTTTCAGCCTGGCGATAAGCAGATTACCCTCAGGTATGCACTGCCGTCCGATGTAACCGACGTACGGATTCTCTATGGGACGGACGCACAGCTAGAGACGCGCGGAGTGGTTGCCGACTCGACGCACGTCGTGCCGCCCAATATCTGGCGCATCGGCAGGGTTTCGGGTGTGTACGCGATACAGGAGCAGGACGGTGTGGTGCGGGCCGGCACGGTGGCTACCCAGTCCGGCACCGCTGACACTTCCGACCCGCTCAGAATGTCGGTAGTGCCGTCGGATCCTAGCGTGATCGGGAGGGTCTTGCGCGTTTACGACAGCCTCAATCGCGACTACTACGGTCCGGCGAACCCGGCTCATCCGTATGTTCCGGGGGACGCCGTCATAAAGCTCGACAAGGCACTCCCGGCTGATGTCAACACCGTCACTATCCGATACGAGGGTCCCGGAAGCGGCGTGATTCCGGCGGATCAGACGGTTATCAAGGGTATTCTGGGCGTCTACGCGGTGCGAGAGATGAGCGCGACCGTGGTGGACAACACCCACATCGCGCCGGAAAAACCGCTTTCGATACGAGCTGTCCGGGCGGTCTACGCCACGGCCAACCAACCTGCCACCGCCGATACGAATGACCCCACCAGGCTGAGCGTCCTGCCTTCCCTGCCCGGCATCATAGGCAAGGTCTACGGAGTCTACGACAACCCGCAGATGACGGGGACCAACTATTTCGACCCGCAGAACCCTGAGACTACTTTCAGACCGGGCGACACCGTAATCAAGTTGAGCACGCCGCTTCCCGTCGGTGTGACCTCACTTACCGTCAACTACGAGACCGTCAACCTAGGCCCGACCTATGTCCAGGGGGAAACGCAGATCACTCTGGCCGTCTCACTGCCGACTTCCGTTCCCGAGATCGATCCGATGCCCATCCGCGTGGTTTACGTCAACAACCTCAACCACGCGGTTCCGAACACGCAGTCCGCTCAGGTCACGCTCAGAACGCCACTGCCGTTGGGCACGGTCGACGTTAGCATACTGTACATCGATAACACGAACGTCTACGGCACCACGCAACCCGGCGAAGTGCCGCTTTATGCCCCGGGCGAGGAGGACATAACTCTGCCGAACAACCCGGGCCTGCCGCCGGATGCCCAGGGCGCGCACATAGAATACACAGCGCATCTGTTCCCGCCGAGCTACGACCCCTTCGACTACGTCTCGACGGACCCATCCACCCACCATCTTCGGCCGTTCATACCGGGCGACAAGGTTATCCGGCTCAATAGGATCGACGAGAACGTACCGCTGTGGTCGAAATTCACCACGCCCGGCGCGCTGAAACTGTGCATCGCATACCAGTCCGGCAGGAAGGTCCCAATCGGTGATTACGGCCAGAGCGGCTCGATCAGCCTGCCGGTTGCTCTGCCCGTCAAGGCCAATTGGGAGCCGCAGATCTACGTCGATTACCGCGTGCTCTCAACTATGCGCATACCTCACCCGGACCCGACTGCCGATCCGCCCTACATCAACGCGTGTGCTGAGCCGCCGAAAAACGATCTGATTATCTTAGCTACGTATACGGTCGGCGTTCCGTACATGGGCAGGGTGGAGCGGCTTTCGTTCTATGAGCCCGATCCGCTGCCCCATCCGTTGCCACAGATAGACGAGAGGGGCAAGTTCCAATTTTGCAGCCCGGTAAACATCACCCGGATCTGGGCCCAATATCGCCGGCAGGAGCCGGATACAGTGCCTGGAGCGCACCCGGGCAGGTCCGGCGTTGTCTGGGTGAACCTGGGTGGCCGTCACAGGGCCGGAGTTCCGCTTTACATAGACCCCAACGGCGGATACGATCCGACAGCGGGCGTAACCTATCGGGTGGCTGTTAGCGCGGGGTTGAACCTTTCCAACCCGAAGCAGCAGCCGTCCTGCAATCTGGAAGAGAATACTGCGCGGAACACGAACCGGCTCATCTTCGACCCGCGGCTAAATCCGATGTGGTATGCTCCTGGACTCAGGGCTTTACCAGATGGCTCGCCGCGCACCCTCGAAAACGTCACCGTCACCGGCATTGCTTATAAGGACGACTGGGTGATCTACACCGCCACCCAGAACATGACCGTTCATGATTCACAGCCCTGGTCTTCCAGAGATATGATCGACCATGGCGGTGTTAATAGCAATTGCGACTATCTGACGTGTATGCCTCGTGGGGGCGATCCGGACCCTCTGGTTCCGGAGATAGCTCAAGAGGTCAATCCTGCATTTCCCGACGACGGTTCCAGTTCGACCCAGTTTGTTTTCCGGGTGAGATATGAAAACCGGGACGGTCTGCCTCCGCGGTCCTGGCTGGATGGGGGTCAGGACACATGGTCGTCAGGCTGCGGTCCAACCGGCGTAGTGCTATATCTCGACGAAAAAGGTATAGGGGATTATAAGCCGCACTTTATGGCACCGGAGGATCCGAACAAACCCGGGGCCGGCAACATCTACATCTACCGGGTAATTCCGCACCACGCGTTTGGCTGGTCAGGCCCCAGCGAGCCCGAAGGTTACCCGTGGCACAGCGGGGTGGATACATATCAGTCGCTTGCGGCGGGCCGGTATCACTACTTCTTCGCGTGCTCGGATGACTCGCTTACCTTTGACGAC